>NZ_JBNDHS010000033.1:0-58821 GCF_056755095.1 Rhizobium sp. SVR5-9E
TCATGCGATCATCCGCGAGTTGCGGCCTACGCAGGCCGACTGGCGCAAGGTCATCGAATTCCTCACCGATGTTGGGCACGCCAGTGATGAGCGGAGGCAGGAATGGGTGCTGCTTTCGGACCTGCTCGGGGCTTCGGCGCTTGTCGAGGAAATCAATTCGCGCCGTCCTAAGACGGCGACGCCCAATACCGTCCGCGGCCCTTTCTTTCGTGCCGACGTGCCGCAAGTGGCTTCCGGCGGGAACATCTCGCTTGACGGCGTCGGCGAAAAGCTGGAGGTCATTGGACGCGTCCAGGACCTGGATGGCGATCCCGTTGCCGGTGCCGAGATCATTACCTGGCAGGCCAACGCGCAGGGGTTTTACGAAAACCAGCAGCCGGACCTGCAGCCGGAATTCAATTTACGCGGCCGTTTTAAAACGGACGACGATGGACGGTTTCATTACTGGACGATCAAGCCCAGCGGCTATGGTGTGCCCGATGACGGCCCGGTCGGAAAGCTTCTCAGGCAGGCAGGCTATCCCCTGAGCAGGCCCGCCCATCTTCAATTCATGATCAAGGCGCCGGGCTTCGAGACAATCACCACGCATATTTACGACGGCAGTGACCCCCATCTCGCCGAGGATGCGATCTTCAGCGTCAAGCCGGAACTGGTGCGCACATTTGAGCGGCAGGGCCAAGGCTCATGGCGGGTAGACCTGACCTTCGTCATGGTCCGGGCAAAACAGAGGACAGGGGCATGAACCGCAATTTCGTTTATAGCGGCAGTCCTGCCCATATCGTCTTCGGCGAAGGCAAGAGCGCCACCGCCGGCGAATGGATCAAGAAGCTGGGCTGCAAGCGTGCTCTGGTGCTTTCGACTCCCCAGCAGAAGGCGGATGCCGAGGCACTGGTGGAGCGGCTGGGTTCGCTTGCCGTCGGCGTGTTCAGCGGTGCGGTCATGCACACGCCTGTCGATGTCACCGAGATGGCGATGAAAGTGGTTGCCGAAAACCAAGCCGATTGTGTCGTGTCGCTTGGCGGCGGCTCGACAACGGGGCTCGGCAAGGCCATCGCTTATCGCACGGACCTGCCGCAGATCGTCATTCCGACGACTTACGCAGGGTCGGAGGTCACGCCGATCCTTGGGCAAACCGAGAGCGGCCGCAAGACGACGGTGAAAGATCCGAAGATTTTGCCCGAGGTGGTGATCTATGACGCCACGCTGACGACCGGTCTTCCGGTCAGCCTGTCGATGACCTCGGGCCTGAATGCTATGGCTCATGCTGTCGAAGCGCTCTACGCGCAGGATCGCAACCCGATCTCGACCCTTATGGCCATCGAGGGCTTGCGCGCCTTCCGGTCCGCACTTCCGGAAATCTTGGCGGCCTCAAGCGATATCGAGGCGCGGGCCGAAGGGCTCTACGGCGCCTGGCTCTGCGGCGCGGTCCTTGGGACGGTCGGCATGGCGCTGCATCACAAGATCTGCCACACGCTTGGCGGTACCTTCGATACGCCGCATGCCGAGACGCATGCGATCATGCTGCCGCACACTGCCGCCTTTAATGCCGTGGCGGCGCCAGATCTCCTTCAGCCTGTGGCGGAGATTTTCGGCGGCTCGGTCGGCGGCGGGCTTTGGGATTTCGCGAAATCGATCGGCGCGCCGCTGGCGCTCCGCGATCTCGGCCTCACCGAAGCCGATCTCGATAAGGCGGGCCGGATTGCCGTTGAGAATCCCTACTGGAATCCGCGGCCGATCGACCGGTCATCGATCCGTGCGTTGCTGCAGCGGGCCTGGGAGGGCCGACGCCCGGAGAATTAATCATCATACAAGGGGGAATGGGAGGAGAATGAAATGACAACACGACGCGAATTCCTGAAACAGACTGCGGCCACCGGCGTGCTTGCCGCGACATCCGGGCTGGCATTGCCGGCGCTCGCACAGAAAAGCTCAATCAAGCTCGGCTACGTCAGTCCGCAAACCGGACCGCTCGCGGCCTTCGGCGAAGCGGACAAGTTCGTGATCGAGAACTTTCTGGCGACGACCAAGAAGATGGGCCTCGACTATGAGGTCGTCGTCAAGGACAGCCAGTCCAATCCCAATCGCGCCGCCGAGGTGACCAAGGAACTGATCGTTACCGATGAGGTGAACCTGGTCCTGGTTTCCTCGACGCCCGAAACCACCAACCCGGTGTCGACGACCTGCGAAGCCGAAGAGATGCCCTGCATTTCCACGGTAGCGCCGTGGCAGCCCTGGTTCATCGGCCAGCAGGCAAATCCCGGCGACCCTAGTTCCTGGAAGCCGTTCAACTTCGCCTACCACTTCTTCTGGGGGCTCGAGGACATTATCGCCGTCTTTACCGGCATGTGGGGCCAGGTCGAGACCAACAAGAAGGTCGGCGGACTGTTCCCGAACGACGGAGACGGCAACGCATGGGGCGACAAGGTCGTGGGCTTCCCGCCGGTACTTGAGAAGCTCGGCTATACGCTGACCGATCCCGGCCGCTTCCAGAACCTTTCAGATGATTTCTCGGCGCAGATCAACGCCTTCAAGCAGGCGAACGCCGAGATCGTCACCGGCGTCGTCATCCCACCGGATCTGACGACCTTCTGGAACCAGGCGAAGCAGCAGGGTTTCAAGCCGAAGGTTGCGTCGGTCGGCAAGGCGCTGCTCTTCCCTCAAACGGTGGAATCGCTCGGCGATGCCGGCCACAATCTTTCGACCGAGGTCTGGTGGACGCCAAGCCACCCCTTCAAGTCGTCGCTGACGGGTGAAACTGCCGCTCAGGTTGCCGATGCTTTCACCAAAGCAACGGGCAGGCCCTGGACGCAGCCAATCGGATTTGCGCACGCCCTCTTCGAGCTTGCGGTCGATGTCATGAAACGTGCCGACGATCCCAGCGACGGCGAGGATGTCGCCAAGGTCATCGGCGAAACAAAGCTCGACACGCTCGTTGGCCCGATCGCTTGGGGCAACGAGAAACTGCCGCCCTTCGCCCAGAAGAATGTGGCCAAGACGCCCCTTGTCGGAGGTCAGTGGCGGCTGAAGCAGGGCGGCAAGGGCTATGATCTCGTCATCGTCGAAAATGCCACGGCTCCCAACATTCCGACTGGCGGAAAAATGGAGCCGATCGCCTGAGCGCGTCAGCGTTCGTAGATCAAGGAGGAAGTCGTTGAGGCGGCTTCCTGCTGGGAGGATTTGGATGCCAATACTGGAGCTGGAAGGCGTTTCGAAGAAGTTCGGCGCGTTGACCGTCGCCGAACAGATTTCCTTCGCCGTTGAAGACGGAGAGGCGCTCGGAATCATCGGCCCGAACGGCGCCGGCAAGTCGACGCTGTTCAATCTGATCACCGGCAACATTGCAGCAGACGGCGGGGCGATCCGTTTCAGAGGATCCGATGTGACCAGAACCCCGCCGATGGCGCGGTGCTTTGCCGGAATGGGCCGCACGTTCCAGATTCCGCAGCCCTTTGACCAACTGACTGTATTCGAGAACCTGCTGGTGGCCGGATCGTTCGGCGCGCGGAAGCGGGAAGGGGAGCTCGCCGATCGCTGTGCGGAAATCCTGATCGATACAGGCCTTATCGACAAGGCCAATGCAACGGCCGGCAGTCTGACGCTGCTGCAGCGCAAGCGGTTGGAGCTGGCCCGTGCGATGGCAACCGATCCGAAACTCCTTCTCCTCGACGAGATAGCCGGTGGGCTGACGGAAGGCGAGTGCCGGGCGCTGGTCGCGACGATCCGAGGCCTGCACAACAAAGGCATTGCGGTGATCTGGATCGAGCACGTCCTGCATGCGCTCAATGCAGTGGTCGGGCGTCTGCTCGTCCTGCATTTCGGTCGGGTGATCGGCATCGGAAAACCCGACGAGATCATGAACTCGAAAGAAGTCCGCGAGATCTACCTGGGGATCGATGTGTGATGGCACTTCTCGAAACCCATGATCTGACGGCCTCCTACGGCGATTTCCAGGCGCTGTTCGGCGTCGATATCAGCCTCGAAGCGGGCGAGACGCTGGCGATCATCGGCGCGAACGGGGCCGGCAAGACCACGCTGATGCGGTCGCTATCGGGCGTCCTCAAGAACGAACCGGATTCCATCCGCTATCGGGGGGAGGCGGTCGGCGCGCTGCACGCCCCGGATGTCCTGGCTCGAGGAATCGCGATGGTGCCCGAAGGCCGGCGGCTGTTTCCATCATTGACCGTGGAGGAGAACCTGCTGATTGGTGCCTATGGCCGCAAGACCAAAGGCCCCTGGACGCTGGAGAGCATCTATGCGCTGTTTCCGATCCTTAAGGAGCGTCGGCGCAATCCTGCCACGGCCCTGTCCGGCGGTCAGCAGCAGATGGTGGCGATTGGCAGGGCATTGATGTCGAACCCGGACGTGCTCCTTTGCGATGAGATCAGCCTCGGGCTGGCGCCGGTGGTGGTGCGCGACATCTACGCCGCCTTCCCGCGGATCCGGGCAACGGGAGCTGCGATCATCATCGTCGAACAGGACATCGCTCAGGCGCTCAAGGTCTCCAACGGGGTCTATTGCATGATGGAGGGCCGCATCACGCTCTCTGGAAAGCCGTGCGACCTCGACCGCGATGCCATTCACAAGGCTTACTTCGGAGCAGATGGCCATGAACTGGCTTGATACGATAACGCAAGGCATCTTACTCGGCGGTCTGTACGCACTCTTTGCGGCGGGGCTCAGCCTGGTCTTCGGCATCATGCGGCTGGTCAATCTAGCCCATGGCGACTTGATCGTCTTCGCGGCCTTTCTGATCCTGTCGCTTGTGTCCCTGTTGGGGCTTCATCCTTTCGTGGCCGCGCTTGTTGCGGCTCCCCTCATGTTCGCCACCGGTTGGATTCTTCAATACTATCTACTCAACCGCACGCTCGGAAAGGATATCCTGCCGCCGCTGCTCGTCACTTTCGGTCTTTCGATTGTCATCCAGAACGGGTTGCTGGAAGGCTTTACGGCTGACAGCCGGCGAATCTCGGCAGGGGCGCTCGAGACAGCCTCCGTTCCGCTGGGGCCGATCAATGCAGGTGTCATGCCGATGCTCGCCTTTGCCTCGGCAATCCTCGTCATCGTCGCGCTGAACCAGTTGATCTATCGCACGTCGATCGGTCGGGCTTTTCGGGCCACGTCGGACGATGTCACCACGGCCGGCCTGATGGGCATCCGGCCGCAACGCATTTTCGCCATGGCGACGGGGCTTGCCATGGTGGTGGTGACTATTGCGGCTCTCTATCTCGGAACGCGTGCCAATTTCGATCCCACCTCCGGACCGGCCCGGCTGATTTACGCCTTCGAGGCCGTCATCATCGGCGGGTTGGGTTCGCTCTGGGGAACGCTGGTCGGCGGAATCATCCTCGGTGTCGCGCAGACGGTCGGTGCGGCCATCAATCCGGAATGGCAGATCCTAGCCGGACATCTCGCATTCCTTCTCGTCCTCCTGTTCAAGCCGCGCGGCCTTTTCCCGCGCGCAGTGGATTGAACTCCATGGAACAGTTGCTCGCACCAACCCTCAAAGTCGAGACCCGCACGGGCGCATCCGCGGCCTTCGCCGTCGTGGCTGCGATCGTGGTGATCCTCGCGTTCCTGGCTCCGCTTCTGGTATCGCGCGGCGCTGTCCAGGACCTGTTCTTCATCCTCACCATGCTGGTGCTGGCGCAATGCTGGAACCTGCTTGCCGGATATGCCGGCCTGATTTCGGTCGGCCAGCAGCTCTTCGTCGGTTGTGGGGCATACGCGATGTTTGCCCTTGTCAGCCTGCTCGGGCTGGACCCGATTGCGGCAGTCATCATCGCCGGCTTCTTCGCGGCGATCGTCGCAGTGCCTACCGCCTTCTTCACCTTCCGCCTCTACGGTCCCTATTTCGCCATCGGCACATGGGTCATCGCCGAAGTCGGGCGCCTACTCTTTGCTCAATGGAAGGCGCTCGGCGGGGGCACCGGCACATCGTTGCCGCGGGACGCGACGCGCGAGATGATCGGCGTCGAATCTTTGAAATCGCTCTTCCGGATGAAATCGGCGGAGGCAGGCGATGCGCTGACCTATTGGCTTGCGCTGCTGCTCGCCCTGGCCACGATCGGGGCCATCTACGGGTTGCTGCGGTCACGGCACGGGCTTGGTCTTGCGGCCGTCCGGGACAATGAGCAGGCTGCACGCGCCGTCGGCGTCGATGCGCGGCGCATGAAGACCCTGGTTTATCTGACGGCGGCATTTCTGACAGGCTGCTGTGGCGCTCTGATCTATGTCCAGAAGCAACGCATCTCGCCGGATGCAGCCTTCTCAGTGCTCGACTGGACGGCCTATGTGATCTTCATCGTCGTTATCGGCGGCATCGGCACGGTCGAGGGACCGATCGTCGGCGTCATCGTCTTCTTCCTTCTGCAGAACCTGCTTGCCGGCTATGGCTCCTGGTATCTTTTGATCCTGGGTCTGGTCGCCATTGTCACAATGCTTTTTGCGCCGCGCGGGCTCTGGGGCCTGTTTTCCGACCGCGCTGGCATCCAGCTTTTTCCGGTTCGCCGAATCCTCAAGGGCGGACCCATCGAACACAAAAAAATAGGAGAGCCAAATGGCTGATATCACAACGGATGTACTCATCATCGGAACCGGCCCGGCGGGCTCGGCAACTGCAGCGTTGCTATCCACTTACGGCGTCGAGAACCTGGTGATCAACCGCTACCGATGGCTAGCCAACACCCCGCGCGCCCACATCACCAATCAGCGCACGATGGAGGTGCTGCGCGATCTTGGCCGCGATGTCGAGGACGAAGCTTACATGTTCGCTGCCGAGCAGGATCTGATGGGCGAGAATGTCTTCTGTACCTCGCTGACAGGCGAGGAAATCGGCCGCATGAAGAGCTGGGGCAAGCATCCGCTGTCTCGCGCCGAACATCAGCTCTCCTCACCGAGCTTGATGAACGACCTGCCGCAGACCTTCATGGAGCCGCTGCTTTTCAAGACAGCCTGCTCGCGCGGGACACAGCCGCGCATGTCGACGGAGTATATCAGCCATGAACAGGACGCCGAGGGCGTCACGACAACATGTCTGGATCGGCTGACCGGCAAGCAACTTACCGTCCGGTCCAAGTTCCTGATTGGCGCCGACGGCAGCAACTCGAAGGTCGCCGAGCACGCAAAGCTCTCCTTCGACGGCCGGATGGGCGTCGGCGGCTCGATGAATATCCTGTTCGAGGCTGATCTGTCGCGCCATGTCGCGCACCGCCCCTCGGTGCTCTACTGGGTGCTGCAGCCGGGCGCCGATGTCGGCGGCATCGGGATGGGTCTGGTGCGCATGGTGCGGCCGTGGAACGAATGGCTGATCGTCTGGGGCTACGACATCAACCAGCCGGCGCCAGAAGTGACCGAGGATTTCGCCATCAAGGTCGTTCGCGAACTCGTCGGCGATCAGGAGCTTCAGCCGAAGATCAAGTCGGTCTCGACCTGGACCGTCAACAACATGTATGCGACGACGATGTCGAACGGACGCGTCTTCTGCATGGGCGACGCAACGCATCGCCATCCTCCGTCGAACGGACTGGGCTCCAACACATCGATCCAGGATGCCTTCAATCTCGCATGGAAGCTGTCCATGGTGCTGAAGGGGCAGGCCGGATTGGGTCTGCTGGATACCTACAATGCCGAGCGTGCGCCGATTGCCAAGCAGATCGTGACCCGGGCCAACAAGTCGATCGAAGAATTCGGCCCGATATTCAAGGCGCTCGGATTGTTGGACTCTGTCGATCCCGTCAAGATGCAGGAGAATATGGATTCCCGCTGCAAGGACACGCCAGAGGCGGAAAAGCAGCGCAAAGCGATCCGGGAAGCGATTGCCTACAAAGTCTACGAGTTCGATGCCCATGGCGTCGAGATGAACCAGCGCTACAAGTCGCATGCGATCATCACCGACGGCCAGCCAGAGCCGGCCTTCACAAAAGATCAGGAACTTCATTATCAGCCGACGACGTGGCCCGGCGCGCGCCTGCCGCACGCTTGGCTGTTCAATCATAGCGGCGACAAAGCCTCGACCCTTGATCTAACCGGTCACGGCGTCTTCACCATTCTGACCGGCATCGGCGGAGACAGCTGGGTCGCGGCCGCCAAGGCGCTCGCAAAGGAGCTCAATATCCGGATCGCCACGCACATGATCGGACCGCGCCAGCAATGGCAGGATCTAGTTGGCGATTGGGCCAGCGCGCGCGAAGTCCGGGATTCCGGCGCCATTCTGGTGCGACCCGATCACCACGTTGCCTGGCGTGCAGATTCAGTAGTCTCCGATCCGGAGGCCGAACTGCGCCGCGTCCTGAAATCCGTTCTTGATAAGTGAGAGCATCATGGAAGCACATGAAAAGGGCTTCTTCACGGAAGAAGATTCTGTCGCCGTCGTAACCGGCAGAAATGAGAACGCTAAAGACGAGCGCCTGAAACAGGTGATGGAAGTCATCACCCGAAAACTCCATGAGGCGGTCAAGGAAATCGAGCCGACGCAGGATGAGTGGGTGCAGGCCATTCTCTTTCTCACGCGCACGGGGCAGATGTGCAACGAGTGGCGGCAGGAGTTTATATTGCTGTCCGATGTTCTTGGCGTCTCGATGTTGGTCGACGCGATCAACAACCGCAAACCCTCCGGTGCATCGGAGAGCACGGTGCTTGGTCCGTTTCACGTTGCCGACGCGCCGGAACTGCCGATGGGGGCGAACATCTGCCTCGACCAGAAGGGCGAGGATATGGTGATCGAAGGTCGGATCGTGGATACCGACGGGCAGCCGATCGCCAATGCGCTGCTGGATGTCTGGCAGGCCAACGACGAGGGCTTCTACGACGTCCAGCAAAAGGGGATTCAGCCGGACTTCAACCTGCGGGGCGTGTTCCGTACCGGCCCGGACGGGCGCTACTGGTTCCGGGCGGTGAAACCCAAATACTATCCGATCCCGGACGACGGTCCGGTCGGGAAACTGCTGAAAACGCTGGGCCGCCATCCCAATCGGCCGGCGCATCTCCACTACATTATCAAGGCCGATGGCTTCGAAACACTGATCACCCATATCTTCGACCCCGATGATCCCTACATCAACTCCGATGCGGTGTTCGGCGTGAAGAAGAGCTTGCTTGCCGAGTTCCGGCGTATCGATGACCCCGATCGCGCCAGGGCCTATGAATTCGATGGCGACTTCTGGCACGTCCAGTACGATTTCGTGCTTGCCCGTCTCGGTGAAAAACGGGGCTAGAGCAGTTGCGGGGCCAGTTCGATCTCTTGATTTGCGGAGTTCCGGACGGCCCCAACTTTCCGTAGATCTGATTGATATTGGAACCTTGGGTAAGGAACCGTACCTTCGTACCGTCTTAACTACGCTGCCTTACTCTGACGGGAGGCGATCGACGATCTCTGTTCCTTGGTCGCCCGGCAGGTGCAGTGAAACTTTAAGCATCTACAGCGATTGATCTCACGCGCGTAACGACAAAGGAACGGAAATGACGATCTCTCTCAAGACAGTCGCGCTCCCGGATTTCGGCGCGGTTGGTGACAAGCCGTTGGTACCTTCGCCAACCTACGAAGCTCGCGCCAACGCAGCATATGCAAATGCCAAATGCGACTGGCTGGCCGTTTATGCTGATCGTGAACACTTCGGTAATATCGCCTTTCTCACCGGTTTCGAGCCACGCTTCGAGGAAGCATTTCTTCTCTTGGGTCCGGCGGGCAAGCGCGTATTGATCACGGGCAATGAATCAGAAAGCTACGCGCCACTCGCACGTTTGCCGGGTCTGGACGTTCTGCTCAGCCAGACGCTCAGCCTCATGGGACAGGATAGAAGCCGGTACCCGCGTTTTGCGGACCGGCTCGCTGACGCGGGCATCAAGTCTGGCGACCACGTCGGCCTCATTGGATGGAAATACCTTGAAGAATATGAAGATCAGCAGGCTGATACGGGCTTCTTTGTTCCGGCTGTCTACGTTCAGGCGCTTCAGCGGGTCGTGGGTCCCGCTGGCCGGGTTACCGATCAGACCAGAGTGATCATGCACCCGGAAAATGGCCTTGCGGCGTCGCTTGACGTCGACCAGATCGTACAGTTCGAGTGGGCGGCAACTCGCTGCTCGCTTGCGACATGGCGAATTGTATCAGGGGCAAAGGTCGGTGATACCGAGTTTGATGCAGTATCACGCATGGGTTACGCCGGTGACGCGCTGAACGTTCATACCATGTTCGCCTCGGCGAGCCGTCGAGAGCCCGTAATCGGTCTTCGGAGTGCGACCGGCCGAAAGCTGAACAAGGGAGACGGCGTCACCACAGCCATTGGGCATTGGGGAGCGCTATCTTCCCGTGCCGGTTTGCTGGATGACGGAAACGACGAATTTCTTTCCATCGCCAAGGGTTACTTTCAGGGACTGATTTCCTGGTATGAGACGGCGTCGATCGGCGTATCGGGCGGAACGCTCCATGACGCCGTGGTCGGCAAGCTGGCCGAAGCGAACCTGAAGTCTGCCCTCAATCCGGGCCATCTGGGCGGCTACGAAGAATGGACCAATACGCCGGTTCGCCCGGGCTCCACCGATAAAATTCGTTCGGGCATGCTCTTTCAGGTTGATGTCATCCCCACACCTGTTCCGACTGGCTGGGCTTTGAATTGTGAAGACACGGTCGTCTTCGCAGACCGCAGCCTGCGCGATGAGCTCGCTGCAAAACATCCGGAAGCCGCGCGACGTATCGCGCTCCGCCGCGAGTTTATGAAGAACAGCCTTGGGGTCGAGCTTCGGGATGAAATCCTGCCCTTCTCATCGACCCCGCTCTATCTGGCACCATTTTGGTTGAAAAGCGACGCGGTGCTGGTGCGAGATTAGAGAACCGAAACGCCGACAGGGGAACTGCTGGCCCTCATCGGGTTGAGCAAGCTCGCAGATATCGTCATTAGCCGCGCGCCTTTGTGCTACGCCCCCTTGCAAATTGTTCCGGTCCACGCCAACACAGGGGGCAACGAAGGGGCTAGCGACATGAGCGAATTGGGTCTGGAAATTCACCATGGAGGCCATTGCACGCGCCTGAAATGGCACCGCCTGCGGCGCAGCATGCGGGACCCGCTTTTCTCGCGCGAGGCCATGCGGGCGGGCTTCAAGGAGGGCGCGTCGATGGAGCTCGATCTTCGTGTGCGCGCAGATCGAGGCTTCGTCGTACTGCACGACGCCGTGTTGGAGGGCGAGACGACGGGACGCGGGCCAATTGCCGATAAGATGATGGAAGAACTGCTTTCCGTCCGCATGCAGGAAGGCGGGCGGCCGTTGATCCTCAGCGAAGATCTTTCTGCCATGATGCAAATGGCCCATCCGCGTGCGTCGCTGCAGTTCGACATGAAGGACGATTACGCGACGATCGGTGAGCAGGGGGTTACGCATCTGACGGCGCATTTCAGCAACATCGCCGCTTCGGTGGTGGTCAGCGGTGCCTGCCTTGACCTGATCGTGGCGGTAAAAGAGCGCCTGCCGCATCTGAAGCGGGGTATCGATCCTACCGACAAGTTGGCCGATATCTACGAACGGGAAGGTCTGGCCGCCGTTGAGCGGGAACTCTTGACCGACCTGCGCGGGCCGACGGAGCCGGACATCGTCTACCTTCACTGGCCTCTGATCCTGCGCGCCCACTCCGACGGTTTCGACATGATCGGCCTTTGCCGGGCCGAGGGACGGCGTGTTGATGCCTGGACCTTTACATTGAAGAATCCGGACGCGGGATTTGACGACCAGGAATGGATGAACTTTTCGGCGCTGATGGCGCTGAAACCGGATGAGGTGACTACAGACGAAGCCCCTGCCACAGAGCGCGCCTGGAAACGGCGCGCGACGGTCTGATCAGTCCGTTACCGGCGCCAGACCCTCGATTTCCAGAAGAAATTCGAATTGTCGGGCAAGCCCCGGTGAATAGGCAACAACCGGGCCGCCTTCAGACAGGAGCGCCGAGAGCGCGGGTATGGCGATCGTCGCGCCCGCTTCGCGCGCGATCAGCGCGCCTGCGAGCATATCCCAGGCGTTAAGGTGCCGCTCGTAATAGAGATCGGCCGCTCCCTCGGCCACACGTAGAAGGTCGATCGCTGCGGCACCCATGCGACGATAGTCCATGCCACATTCATGCAGCCGCCGAGAGACCGCAAGGTGTTCGTCGAAGCTCGTCTTGCGCGAATGGCCGAGGATGCAAATGGCATTGGCAGGATCGTTCGTCGCTGCGGCATGAATGGGAGCCCCCTCGCAAAAGGCACCTCGGCCGCGGATCGCCGAGAAAACCGCATCCTTCGCGGCGTCGTAGACCACGCCGATCTCCAGACGGTCCTCGGCGCAGAAGGCGATCGACACACCCCAGTGGCTGAAGCCGCGGATGTAGTTCGTCGTCCCGTCGATCGGGTCGACCACCCAGGTTCCAGCCCTGCCGGCTCCGCCGCCGGTTTCCTCACCCATGAAGGTGTCTTGCGGGAACAGCATAAGCAGCCCGTCGCGAATGGCCTCCTCGGCATTGCGGTCGGCTATGGTTACGAAATCCTGCAGGCCCTTGTTCTCGACCTTCAATTCGGAACCCATTTCCCTGCGGAAGCGAGCCGCCTCGCGGCCAACACGGCGGGCGATCTCGATCGCAGCCGCGGCACGGGCCTCAAGGGCGGAGGAATCGAATGCGGAACTCATCAGGCAGTCCTTCTCGTGATCAGCGAAACGGGCGTGAATTCTATGCGCGCCGTCATGTCGGGCTTGGCGATTCGGCTAGTTAGCAGGTCGATGGCCCTTTCGGCCTGCAGGTCGCAGGGTTGGCGGATGGTCGTGAGTTCGTAGGCGGCCCAGCTTGCCTGGGGAATATCATCGTGGCCGATGACGCGTATGGCGGGCGCGTCTTGACGGCTGCAGCCCGCCATCAGCCGGTCGATCACGCCGCAGGCCATGTAATCATTGGCGCAGAAGACGCCGTCGATGCCGGAGGAGACAAGCCCAGACGCCGTCTCGAAGCCGCTTCGATAGTCGTTTACGGGGGCGGATAATAGCTGTGCCTCAAGGCCACGCTGGCGGCAGCGGGCAAGGAAGGCCTCGCTGCGGCGGCGTGCCGTGTACGAGACAGAGGACGCGGCAATCGCGGCGAGGCGCTTGGCGCCTTTATCGATCAGGTGATCGGCGGCCAGGTGCCCGGCGGTGCGGTCATCGGAAACGATGCGATCGACGAAGGGGATGTCGTCGCCCTTGTTGATCAGCACGATCGGCACGCCGTCGGCGGCGCACTGCTCGCAAATCTCCGTCGGCGGCGCGTCCGATGTGACGATCACGCCGGAGACGGCATAATGCAGAAGCTGGCCGATGACGGTCGACGTATCCGCCTCCTTCGAGGTCGGCAGCAGGATCGGACGGAAATTGCGGGAAATGAGCGTCCGCGTGAGATGCTCGATCTGAAGCGTGCGGAACGGATTGTCGAGCCCTGCCGCGACGACGCCGACGAGATCGGAGCGCTTGTTCGTCAGGCTGCGCGCGAGATAGTTGACGCGGTAGCCCAGCTCCTTGGCCGCTTGGTAGACCTTTTCGCGTGTCTTTGACGAAACGCTCGCATCCGGCGTGAAGGCGCGCGATACGGCCGCGCGCGAGACACCTGCCACGCGCGCCACGTCGAAGGACGTTACCCGGCGCGGTCCTTTATCCTTGTCCGCCAAATTTTCCATCCCCACCAGGCGCGGTGCGCATCATGTCCGGCAAATCCGTGCAGATGCCGAGCACCGGCAGTCTCATTATCTCATCGAGGATCGCCCGTCTTTCCTCGTGCCACAGCACGATTTCGCGGCCTTCGCCGAACGCGCGTGCCATCAAAGCCGGAGTGACCAGATCCTGAGGCCGTTCGCCGGCTCTCTCCCAGCAGAGATGCAGGATATCGGCGCCCGCCTCGTCGCCGAGCGCATGCGGATCGTGACCGACGCGGATCAGGACGGAAAGCGGATAATCGCAGCCCGCCTCGCGCAGCTCGCGGACCTGCGCTGTATCGAAGGAACCGAGGCAGGCGAAGCGCTGGTTCTTTTCGGCGAGATGCTTCCAGCAGAGAAGTCCCGTGCCCGGCGCCTTGAGCTCGATGTAAAGGCCCGTGTTGGTCTGCCGCCCAAGTGCTGCGACTGCTTCGAAAGTTGGAACGTTGACGCCTTCGAGGGCGGCAAGCTCGGCGGCCGTCATCTCGGAAATATGGCGGTCGATGCCGAAAACGCGCTCCAGATGATCGTCGTGGGAGACCACAACCACGCCGTCCTTGGTGAGTTGCGTATCGAGCTCCCACATTTCCGCGCCCAGGTCGGCGGCGCGCTGGAAGGCTTCGAGCGTGTTCTCCCGCTCATGGCCGCTTGCACCGCGATGGCCGATGCAGAAAGGCAGCCTGCCCTTGCTGACAGGCCAGCCGTAGCGCTCGAAGAAGGTCGAAAAATCGCGTTGCATCAGAGCTTCCGTCCGGTTTCGTCGAAAACGAGCACGTTGCGGCTGTCGATTGCCCAGGTGACCTCGTCGCCGATCCTGATATCGTGGCGAACCGGCTGGATGGAGCGCAGCAACGGTCCGCCGGCAAGCTTTACGTCATAGAGATTTTCACGGCCCTGCGTTTCGGCGAAATTCACGATGCCAGTGACCGGCACGTCGCCCGCCGGATTATAGTGCTCCGGCCGCACCCCCAGCATCAGCTTGGTTCCTTCGTCGGCGGCGACCGAAACGGGAAGTGGAACCTTGATCTCGCTGCCTGGAATGGAAAAGGCACCCTGTGCCGCCACGCCGTGGAGGAAGGTGATCGGCGGATTACCGAGGAAGCCGGCAACAAAGGCGGTGTGCGGGTCGTTGTACATCTCTGCCGGTGTTGCGATCTGTATGATCTCGCCTTCTTTCATGATGGCGATGCGGTCGCACATGCTCATGGCCTCTACCTGATCGTGGGTGACCAGGATTGCTGTGATGCCCGTCTCGCGCTGGATGCGGCGGATTTCCGAGCGCATCTCCAGCCGGAGCTTTGCATCGAGATTGGCGAGCGGCTCGTCGAGAAGCAGGACGTCGGGCCTGCGGATCAGCGCGCGGGCAAGGGCGACACGCTGCTGCTGCCCGCCAGATAGCTCCGAGGGGCGCCGGCCCATCAAGTTGCCGATCTGCACGAGCGTAGCGATGCCGTCGACCTCCTTACGGATATCGGCTGAGGGCATACCCTTGACCTTCAGCGGAAAGCCGATGTTTTCGGCAACGGTCATGTGCGGGTAGAGCGCGTAGGACTGGAAGACGACACCAACATTGCGGGCCTGACTCGGAAGGTTGGTCACGTCGCGGTCGCCGAAGAGGATGCGGCCGCCGGTCGGGCGATGGATGCCGCAGATAGCAAAGAGCGTCGTCGACTTGCCGCAGCCCGAGGGGCCGAGCAGGGCCAGCATCTCCCCATGCGCCACTTCAAGGGTCATGTTTTCGATCACCTTGGTGGCGCCGAAGCTCTTCGAGAAACTGTCGAGGAGGATACGCATCAGCCTTTACTCCCTCCGCCGTAGATATTCATGAGATACTTGTGGAAGAACGCGTAAAGCAGCAGCACCGGGATCACATAGAACACGCCCACGGCCTTGAAGGTGCCGAAGTTGAAGTTGTTGTCATCGGCGATCAGTCCCGCAAGATAGACCGAGAGCACCTGTACTTGACCGCCCGGCGCCAATACCTGCGGCAGGATGAATTCTCCCCAGCCCGAAAGGAAGGAGAAGAGCGCCAGCGCCATGATCGCCGGCCGCACCTGCGGCAGTACGAGGCTGCGCCAGACGCGGAAGCGCGAGGCGCCGTCGACGACGCCCGCCATTTCTATTTCCCAGGGCACGCTGTCGTAGAAGCCCTTCATCAGCCATATGCCAAGCGGCAGGTCGATGGCAGCCTTCACAAGGATGACGCCGATCAGCGAGTTATAGAGGCCGACCATCTGCAGCACGATGAAGATCGCGATGATCAGCGTGACCGACGGAAAGGCATGGAGCACCATGACCCCGGCGAGAAAGAAGCCGCGGGCAGGTACGTTCAAACGTGACAGCACGTAGCCCGCCATCGACGAGACGATGAGTACCACGGTCGTTGTGCTCGCCGTGAAGATAAGCGTGTTCAGCGTCACCAGCCAGATGTTCGGTTTTCCGGGCGGTGTTTGCCAGAGGAATGACCAGTGGCGAAGGGTGAGCGAATCCGGGATCAGCGACGCGGGCTGCTTGTCGGTGATGGTGTCGATGAAAAGATAGGCATACATCAGCACCAACGGCAGGCTGACGATGGTGAGCGCCAGAATGACCGGCCAGGTGCGGTAGTTTGCCGAGGGCTGCGATTTCTGCGCCATGATCAATCCTCGATGAGCGGTCGCGCAACCAGCGCCGCGTAGTTGAAGACGCGCAGATAGGCGAGCGACAGGATTATGCCGATTGTCACGAGTACCAGCGCCATGGCGGCGCCGAGGCCATATTCCAGATTACCTGCATAGTTATTGAGTGCCGTGTGATAGGCGGCAAGGGACCAGACTTCAGTGGCCTTGCCTGGCCCGCCCCGGGTCGAAAGCAGGATTTCGTTGAAGGAGGCGAGCAGCGACAGCGTTTGATAGCAGGTGACAAAGAGGATCGGCCAGCGCATCTGCGGCAGTATGATATAGCGGATCTGCTGCCAGCGGCTGGCGCCATCCACCTCGCTTGCGAAGAATTGGCTCTTCGGGATTGCTTTCAGCGCAGAGGAAAAGACCAGCATGCCCATCGAGGCGCCGATGAAGCCGTTGATCAGCACAACGAAGAACCAGGCATTGTAAGCGTTGTCGAGCAGGTAGTTCTTCGGCGGGTACCCGAATTTGCTCATGAGGGTGGAGATGAAGCCGGTATCCCAGGCGAGCCATTTCCACATCAGCACATAGATGACGACGGGCGTGATCCGCGGCAGAAGCCAGACAGACCGGAAAATCGCCGCCGGCGCATCCGGCATATAGTGTGTCCAGATCGCCAGCAGCATGGCGTAGCTCGTGTTGAAGAGCACGAGCACAAGGGCGACGTAGAGCAATGTGTTGAAGAGGACCTGTGCCATGTCCGGCGAGGAGGCGATGCGCGAGAAGTTCTCCGTCGTCCAGCTCCAGCCGGTATAGGTCGCTTTGGCGAGGCTTTCCTTTTGCTCCGATGTCATTTTGATGCCGAACTTGTCGAGCGAGGCGAAGAGTTCTTCCTTGTTCGAGAATCGCAGATTGGCAACGGAACGGTTAAACTGCTCCGAGATTTGCTTGACCTCCCGCGTCGACGGCCGGTCCTCAAGATCCTTGATCATGCGCTCGGCTTCGCGACGTGAGGGGAAGACTTCGCCGAGGTGTTTTTCGTGCAGTTCCTTGGCGATGCCTGGCTCGAGCCCAAGGCCGTCGAGGCCCTTGATCCCTTCTTCGTCGATCACGTAGCGCGGCTCGGTAAGCTGCTGCACGACGTCCGGCATTTCGTCCTTGAGCGCGATGAGAGAGTTCGGCGCGACTTGATAGGCGCCGCCGGAAATGCCCGTGGCTGTCGTCATGCTGGTGAAGGAAAAGACGGCGGTCAGCACCACCGGCATCAGAAAAAACAACAGAATCATGAGCGCTGCAGGCGCGATCATTACGAGGCCAAGCGTTCTGGACGTTCTCATGGCATCCTCCGCAAAGAGTCCGGGCGGACGACGCCGCCCGGAGCGTTGCTTGCGCCTAGCGGATGACGATCTTGTCGCCGAGCGTGCTCTTCAGCTCGCTCTCGACATCGTTGGCAGCGGCATCGGGGGTCTTGGCGCCCGTCCAGGACGCTTCGAGGCCCTTCCA
Organism: Rhizobium sp. SVR5-9E; assembly: GCF_056755095.1. Taxonomy (NCBI): domain Bacteria; kingdom Pseudomonadati; phylum Pseudomonadota; class Alphaproteobacteria; order Hyphomicrobiales; family Rhizobiaceae; genus Rhizobium; species Rhizobium sp. SVR5-9E. Next base: position 17,780 of record NZ_JBNDHS010000033.1, read on the forward strand.
CATGATGTTCCAGTACGTGCCGAAATCGGCATTGTTTGGCATCGCATTGGCATAGGGCAACAGGCGCTCGGTCGCTTCACGCGTCCACCGATCGGAGGAGTAGAGCTCGATTTCGGTTTCGGCCTTCGAAATGCCGAGATGGGCGGATTTGACCGCATGCAGCACGTTGATGCGCGGCTCGGAGGCGATCTTGACCAGCTGGGCGGCGATCTCGGTGTCGTCCTTGTCGTGGCCCGAGGTCAGAAGATAGACGAGCGGATGCGTCAGCGTGTTGGCCTTGCCGCCTTCGCCGGCCGGAATCAGCGTGAAGACGACATTACCGAAGAAGTCCTTCAGGCCTTCCTGATTGACATAGCGCGCGTAGTGCCAGGTGCCGCCGTGCCAGATGCCGGCTTTGCCGGAGGCGACTTCCTTCCACCACTGATCACCGGGCATGCCGATATGGTTTTTCTTGGTGACGCCATCCTTCACGGCATCGGCGAAGAACTGGTAGGTGCGCTGCATCGCCGCCTTATCGAAGACGAGCTTGCCACTCTCTTCCATCGTACCGCCGAAACTGGTATAGAACTGCCAGAAATCGGGGCCGTTGGTATTGCGCGGATAGAAACCGTAACCTGGCTGGACGAGGCCCTTGTCCTGCATCTTCTTGGCGTCTTCCAGCACGTTTTTCATTGTATAGCTGCCGTCCTTGACCTTCTGCGGCAGTGCATCGAGATCGGCATCGCTATAGCCGATTGCCTTCATGTAGGGCTTCCAGAAGAACATCGGGCGGGATTCGGCATCCTGCGGAATGCCGTAGACTGTGCCATTGAAGGAGGCGATGGTCATCAGATTTTCATAGATGTCATTAAGCGGCCAGGAATCGAGATCGACGTAGTCCTCGATTGGCACGATCAGGCCGGACTGCGCCCAAGGGCCAATGTCCTCGTGGCCGGTGACGACGATATTCGGCGCGGTCTTGGCTTCCGCGGCAAGCGTCATCGCCTGCTTAAAGTCCTCCCAGCCGCTATAGGCCTTTTTCTCCACCTTGATCTTGAGGTCTTCGCCCTTGATCGCGGCTTCCCGCTGGAGCTGCTCGGCTGCAATGTCGATCGCGTCCAGGCGATAGACGTCGTTCGGGCCCGTGCCGCCGGCCCAGACCGTGATGGTCACGTCCTTGGCAAAGGACAGCGCGGTGGTCGAGGCCAGGATGGCGACTGCGACGGTCATGCACTTCAATGTCGGCAGAATAGTCATCTCTTCATCTCCCAGATGATCGGTGTGAACCTCTTTGCGGGCCATCACCATTGCTGACGACCGCCTGGAGGCCCCATGAAAAGCACGAACGAATTCGCTCTTAGGGGTCCTCTGTAACGGTCGAATGACAAAATGAGCACGTGTGCAAAAATGATTATGACGCGGTAATAAAACATTGCAAGCGGGGTTTTTCGCCGCTACGGATCGGCTTCAACGATCTTGTCAGATGTGGAAAATTGCGCGGCTTCAGCCGCCATCATCGGAGATTTCATCATGAAGACCGTTTTCGTACTTTTTGATTCCCTTAATCGGCATATGCTGGGCGGCTATGGTGGAACACGCATTCCGACGCCAAATTTCGACAGGCTGGCCGCGCGGACGGCGGTCTACGACAAGCACTACGTCGGCTCGCTGCCATGCATGCCCGCGCGACGCGATCTCCTGACCGGGCGCCTGACGTTCCTTCATCGAAGCTGGGGGCCGCTCGAACCATTCGACAACGCATTTCCGGAATTACTGAAGACGGCGGACGTCCATTCGCACCTGATCACGGATCACTATCACTATTGGGAGGACGGCGGCGCGACCTACCACAATCGCTACAACACGTTCGACTTCATCCGGGGTCAAGAAAGCGATCCGTGGAAGGCGATGGTCCAGCCTCATTGGGAGCGTCTGCGCGAGAAGTACCACCATAATCAGACCGCAAGCGGGCCGATCAGCAAGTACAATCCGTATATGATCAACCGCGAGTTCATCAAAAAGGAAGAGGATTTTCCGTCCGTTCAATGCTTCGCGCGTGGGTTCGAATTCCTCGATATCAACCGCGACGCGGACAACTGGCTCTTGCAGATAGAAACTTTCGATCCGCATGAGCCCTTCTTCGCGCCCGAGAGATTCAAGGAGCCATTCAAGACGGGCTGGAACGGTCCGATCCGCGACTGGCCACGCTATGGTCGCGTCGAGGAACTTCCCGAAGAGGCTGACGAGCTTCGCGCCAACTACTATGCGATCGTATCTCTCTGCGACTTCCTTCTCGGACAGTTGCTCGATTACTTCGATGAGCACGATCTATGGAAGGACACTGCGCTCGTCGTCACTACCGATCACGGATTCCTGCTCGGCGAACATGACTTCTGGGCGAAGAACCGCATGAATATGTACGAAGAGATCGTACATATCCCGCTCTTCATCCATGACCCGCGTAATCCCGGCGGCCGGCGCGTGGCCCGTCTGACCCAGTCGATCGACGTCGGTCCGACATTCCTCGATCTGTATGGGGTTGAGCCGCCTCCGGAGACGGAGGGAAGGTCGCTTCTTCGCGACCAGGCAAGGGAGGCCGTCATATTCGGCTATTTCGGCGGCGCAGTGAACGTCACCGACGGACGATACACCTACCATCGCTTCCCGAAAGACATCGAGACGCAGGAAATCTTCCAATACACGCTGATGCCGACCCACATCACGCAACGGTTCACGCCGGAGGAACTCGCGTCATCCACGCTGGCCAAGCCGTTTGGCTGGACGAAGAACGTACCGCTCTTGAAGGTACCGGTCACCGAGCGCTCGCCGATGTATTCGAACTACGGTCCGGGCGCCCTCCTCGAAAAGGAGACCCGACTTTACGATCTGCTCAACGATCCTGGTCAAGCTCGTCCACTGAAAGACGAGGCATTAGAATCCAGGATGACGGCAATCATGGCATCACTGATGCGGGCAAATGAAGCGCCGCTTGAGGCATTCGAGCGACTGGGCATTAGCTAGACGGACCGGAGTTTGTCCGTCTCTATTGCTCTTTGCATGAGGTGCCGCTGTCCAGAATCTTGTCGATCGTGATGGAAAAGCTGTGAATTCGTCCACCGGTCGCAGTGAAGATCGAGTTCGAGACGGCCGCGGCTACGAAGCCTTCTTGCGACGCAGCTGCTTTGCGAAAGCCGGACCAAATTTCCGGCCCAGCGACGGATCGTCTCATACGAAACATAAGGCCATGTACCAGCAGCATCTCCTCGACCAGGCGCGGGCTCGGCGGAAACCGAAAGATAAAGCCGAACCACCGGACGCTGCGGCATTTAAAGCGCCACCATATGACCGGGGGAGACCTCCAGATATTGCAGGGGCTGGAGCTTGTGGTCGATCGGCCGGATGGGGCTCTTCAGTTCCTCGTTCACTGGGCCGCGGTGTTCACGTCGACGGTCCGGATCCGGAATCGGCACCGCCGACATCAGCTTTTTCGTATAGGCATGCTGGGGGTTGTCGAAGACGGCAGCACGCGGTCCGATCTCGACGATCTCGCCGAGATACATGACCGCGACGCGATGGCTGACGCGCTCGACAACCGCCATGTCGTGCGAGATGAACAGGAAGGCGAGGTTGAGGCTCTGCTGCAGATCGAGCATCAGGTTGATGACCTGCGCCTTGATCGACACGTCGAGCGCGGAGACGCTTTCGTCCGCGACGATCACTTTGGGCTCGAGCGCCAGCGCCCGTGCGATGCAGATACGCTGACGCTGACCGCCGGAGAATTCGTGCGGATAACGCGACGCCATATCTGGGGAAAGTCCCACTTTCACCAGCAGATCGGCGACGGTATCGCGGGCCTGCTTCGCGGTTCCCATGCCGTGCTCCAGATAGGGTTCGGCGATCGCGGCGCCGACCGTCATGCGCGGGTTGAGGCTGGCGAAGGGATCCTGGAAGATCATCTGCACGGATTTCCGCATCTCGCGTAGACTCTTCCTGTCGAGGGCCAGCATCTCCTTGCCCTCGACCAGCACCGATCCGCTCTGAGGCTCGATCAGCCGCATAATGGCGCGACCGGTTGTCGACTTTCCGCAGCCGGATTCGCCGACGAGCGAAAGCGTTTCACCGGCATGGAGGTCGAAGGAAACGTTCTCGACCGCATGGACGCGGCCGCTCAGCTTGCCGAACAGACCGGAATGGATATCGAAACGCCGGACAAGATTCTTGACCTCAAGCACCGGACGCTGCGCAGAGGCGACCGTGTCGGTTACCTCGGTTGGCACATCGGATTCGCCCGTCTTGGTATTGACGACGGGAAATCGCAGCGGCCGCTTGTAGTCCTTCATCGAGCCGAGAACAGGCACCGCTGACAGCAAGGCGCGCGTATACGGATGGCTGGCCCGATAGAAAATATCGCTCGTGATACCCGTCTCCACCTGCTCGCCGCGATACATGACGACGGTGCGGTCGGCGATCTCGGCGACCACTCCCATGTCGTGGGTGATGAAGAGGACGGATGTTCCTTCTTCTTCCTGGAGCATTTTGATGAGGTCGAGGATCTGCCCCTGGATCGTCACGTCAAGTGCGGTCGTCGGTTCGTCGGCGATCAGCAGCTTCGGCTTGCTCGCAAGTGCCATGGCGATCATCACGCGCTGGCGCATACCGCCGGAAAAACGGTGCGGATATTCATCGAAGCGCGACGCGGCCGAAGGGATGCGCACCTTGTCGAGCAGCCGAATGGTCTCCTTCTTCGCCTCGGCCTTGCTCATATTCGTGTGGCAAAGCAGGGCCTCGGAAATCTGGTCTCCGATCGTAAAGAGCGGATTAAGGCTCGTCATCGGCTCCTGGAAGATCATCGCGACGTCATTGCCGCGCACCTGGCGCATCTCGCTTTCGGGCAGCGCAAGAATATCGCGGCCTCCGAGCATGATGCGGCCCTCGATGCGGCTGGAATCGGCCTGCAGAAGCCGCATGATCGAGAGCGAAGTAACGCTCTTGCCGGAGCCGGATTCCCCGACGATCGCCACCGTCTCGCCCGGCGCCACCGTGAAAGAGACGTCGCGAACGACCGGCTTCCATTCGCCGTCCACCAGGAACGAAGTCGTCAATCCCTCAACGGCAAGGACGGGCTGTTCTGTCCGGATCGTTTGGGCTTGGAAGCTGCTCATGTTCGTTTCCTCTCTTCGTACGGGAGCGATCGGAATTAATCCGGCCAGCGCAAAAGACCGGCGAAGCGGCGCTTGCTGCGCTCTTCCAGCGGCGTGGCGATGATCTCGTTCGAGGCGCGGGCCTTGTCCAGCTCCTCAACGAGACGGCTGGCGACAACCGTCTCTTGACCGGGATGCAGGTTGCACGGGTCGAGATAGAAGTGGTTGTGCTCCACTTCGTGATCCCGCACGATGACCGGCGGATTGCCGCGGGCAAGCGCATCTGCCAGATCCCAGGCGGTGATATGGGCCTCTTGTAGCGAGAGGATCACGCGCATGCGGTCGAGCGGATTGTTGGTCGGATCCGGCTCGATCACGGCCTTGACGCCGGAACGGCCATTGAGCGTCTCCTGCCAGAGCTTCAGATAGCCAATTTCCCGGGCGCGGATGCCGGCGTGGTCACGTTTTTCCCAGGCTTCCAGCGCCGCCATGACGCCGTAGACGCTCTCCTTGCCGACCTTCATGCCGCGGCCAATCCCCATATTCTGCAGGAAGGCATTGCGTACCAGTTCCTTCTTGCCGGCGACGATGCCTGAGGTCGGGCCGCCGAGAAACTTGTGGCCGGAATAGAGGACGATGTCGGCACCCTGCTCGAGGAAGATGCGCAGATCATACTCAGAGGCGGCATCGACGATGACCGGAACGCCCTTGGCGTGGGCGATCTCGCAGAATTCCTTGAGGCTCAGCATCGCATAGTCGACGACATGGTGCGAAACGACATAAACAGCGGCGGCGGTCTTCTCGGTGATCGCATATTCCATGTGAAAGCGATGCGTCGACGTCGCCTGACCGATGAGAACGGCTTTGCCGCCCGCAAGCCGGATCGCCTGGTCGACCGGAGCGCCATAGCTGACGACATGCCCCATCTGAACCAGAACCTCGTTCTTTTCCGGCGTAGCATCCGGCAGCTTCTCGATCGCCAGCAGATTATTGCCGGTGATCGTCGCCGCCACCGCAAGGCTGATGCCGGAGGAGCAAGAGGCGGTAACGAAGCCCGCTTCAGCGCCCGTCAGACGCGCGATCACGGTGCTCGCCTTGCGCTGCAAGTCGTTGATCTCGACAAATTGCGGCAGGATCGCCGACATGGCGGCAATTGCCTCGGGAACCACGATCGAGGCGCCGAGGCTGGTCATCGTGCCCGATACATTGATGACCTGTCGAAGGCCGAGGGATGGGCGGACGTCATCTGTCATGTTCATCTCCAGAATTTTTTACTGTCGAGACCTGTGGTTGTGAAAATGCCGCATCGACAGCTATGCCATAATAATGTAATGAGCTCTCGAATTTCGAATGGGAGTCGAAGCTTGGATACGAAGTCATCATCCGTCGATTACCCCGATGAGCCCGAAGCGGATGTCGACAATGGGGTGAAATCCACGCGACGGTCGCGCGTCAGCGGCATCGACCGCGCGCTGCAGGTGATTGATTATCTTTACGAAACCGGTTCTCCGGCCGGCGCCTACGCTATCGCCAAGGCCGTCAAGGCGCCGCTGTCCACGGTTTACGTCATCATCGACGACCTGATCGAAAAGAACATGCTGGCGCGCAATGCGGACGGCTCGATCTGGCTCGGCGCGAGACTCTACCACTACGGTCTCGCCTATGCGCGTTCGCTGGACTTCATGAGCGTCGCCACCCATGAGATGCACGATCTCTGCCGTCAGGCGGGCGAGACGGTGCAGGTCTGCGGCCGCGACGGCGACCACATGCTCGTTCTCGCCATGGCGGATGGTCCGAGCCATTTTCAGGTCGCCTCGCGTGTCGGCACCCGCGTTCCGCTGAACTGGACGGCCTCCGGCAGGCTGCTGGTTGGCCATCTCCCGGAAGCCGAACGCATCGAGCTTTTCAGGCGTTGTGCGCGTTCCTCGCCGACGGGGCGTGCCGACGTCGATCCGGATACCCTGTCTGCTGCGGCCGCAAGTGCGTTCGAAACGCGGCTTTCGATCCAGGCGGGAGAATCGGACTATGCGGTTGCATGCATCGCCTCGCCGATCTGCGACCGCGACGGCAAGTGCGTCGCGACGATTTCGATCGTCCTGCCCGAGCAGAAGGCCTTTTCTGACGAGAGCCACTATACCTCCCAGGTCATCGCCTCGGCGCAGAAGATCGAAAAGCTGATGGGCTGGCGCAGCCATTGAAATCTGCTTCCTCTCAGTCGTGCAAGGCGACGATCGCCTCGATCTCGACGGTAATATTGCCCGGCAACGAGCCGAAACCGACAGCGGAACGCGCGTGCTGGCCGGCGTCGCCGAAAACCTCGATCAGCAGGTCCGAACAGCCGTTGATGACGCTCGGATGATCCTCGAAATGCGGCACGGCATTCACCATGCCGAGTAGCTTGACGACCCGCTTCACCCGTGACAGATCGCCGAGCGCATCATGCATGACGGCGATCAGGTTGATGCCCGTGAGCCGGGCATGCTTGTAGGCATCGCCGACGCCGACGTCGGCACCGACCTTGCCCGCATGCAGGAAGCCATCGGCCTCCCGTGGACCCTGGCCGGAAAGGTAGAGTATGTTGCCTTCCCGCACATGCGTCACGAAATTGGCGATCGGTGGCGGCGACGGCGGAAGCTCGATGCCGAGCGAGGAGAGGCGCTGATAGGGCGCGCTCTGACTTTTGCCGGCGGTTGCTGGGGACTGGTTCACGCAAACTCCTGTCATGCGATTTTCTGATTGGCTCGGCTGTTAGCGATAAGAGTAACCATGGCTGTGGCGAACGAGCTTGCGGGCTCTCGGAATGTAGCGGCTGGCGGCGACCGCTTCGGCACCGATGACGGCATAACGAGGCTCGAACAGCTTCGTGAGGACCGAGACATCGCCATTCGAATCGGTGGCTTCCAGCTCGGAATCGATCAGATCGAAGATGGTGAAATCGGCGTCAGCGCCAACGGAAAGTCGATTTTCCATGGACAGCTTGATGACGGAGGCGGGCGCATGGGTAACCGCCTCCACGACCTTGTCGAAAGGCATCCCGACCGAAAGCAGCTTCGACATGGTTGTCGCGAGATCCCAGACCGGGAAATTCATCGAATGGCCGTGCAGATCCGTCGAGATGGAGAAGGGTAACAGGCCGCGCTTGATTGCAGCCTCCGCCACCTTGAACGAGAACGACGCACCGCCATGACCGATATCGAGGCGGATGCCTTCGCCAGCACAGCGCTCGGCGAGATTGAAAAGGTCCTCGTCCTCCATGATGCTGCTACCGGCCTTGCCGTTGAAGCAGTGGGTGACCACATCGCCGGGGCCGAGGATCTCAAGGACTTCGTCGTAAAGGGCAGGCGGCTCGCCGACATGCACCATCATCGGGATCTTGAGAATCTTGGCGATCTTCTTGCCGAGCTTGACGGGCGTAGCGCCCCATGAGCCGGTGATGACATGGCTGGCGCGCACCTTGATGCCGACAATATGCTCGCTGTTTTGCCCATAGACCTCGAGAATGCGGTCGAGATCGATATCACGGATATCCCTCAGTTCCGTTACGCGGTTGCAGGCAACGAGGCCGATGGAGCCGAGATTGAGGAAAGCCTTGATGCGCTCGCGCGACGGCTCGATGATATATTCGCGGAAGCCGTGAAAATTGGCCTCGCCGGCGGACCCCGCATCGACTAGCGTCGTGACGCCGCGCTCGGCGCCACATTCCGACGGGCGGATCGAGATGTCGGTCCCGCCGTGCCAGATATGGACATGCAGGTCGACCCAACCGGGTGAAATCCAGGCGCCCTTGCCCTCGATGCGTTGCACGTCGCCCGCAGCGGCCAGCGACGGACCGATCTCGGCGATCCGGCCGTTAGCGTCGACGAGAATATCGACCGCGGCGTTCGGCGCGTCGGCACCGAAAGCCATAGGCTTCACATTGGTGATGAGGAGGGGCTTCATCGCCTTGTCAGCGGAAGACATGACCTACAAATCCTTTCTGAGTCTTGGATCGAGAATATCCCGTAGCCCGTCGCCGACCATCTGCAGCGAGAGCACGGAGAGAATGATGGCAAAGCCGGGAAAGAGCGTCATCCAGTCGGCCTGGCCGATATATTGCCGGCCGGCGGCGATCATCGTTCCCCAGGTCGGAATTTCGGGGCTGACGCCGAGACCGAGGAAGGAAAGTCCCGCCTCGGCGAGCATCGCGCTCGCAAACAAGAAGGTGCCCTGCACCAGAATTGGCGAGAGCAGGTTGCGCAGTACATGCCGCGTCATGATGTGGGGTGTGGAAATGCCGAGTGCCTTTGCGGCTTCCACGTAGGGCAGTTCACGGATGACCAGCGTCGAGGCGCGCACGATACGCGCCAGCCGCGGCGCGTAGACGACCGAGAGTGCGATGATGACTGTCGCGAGCGACGGGCCGAGCGCTGCGACCAGCGCGATCGCCAGCAGAATGTCCGGAAAGGCCATCATGGCATCGATCAGGCGGGCAATCGGTGCATCGAGCTTCTTGAAGAAGCCGGCGAGCAGGCCGAGCGTCACACCGATGACCGCCGAGAGCGTTACCACGGCCACGCCGACCAGCAGCGACAAGCGCCCGGCATAGATGGTCCGTGAGAAGATATCGCGGCCGAATTCGTCCGTACCGAAGAAGAAGGTTCCGCTCGGCGGCTTCAGCCGGTTCACGATCGAAAGCTTCGACGGCGAATAAGGCGCAATCCAAGGTGCAAGCACGGCAAGCACCACGAAGATCGCCAGGATCAGCACGCCGAAAGCGACAGTCCTGCGCTTCAGCAGGCGCCTGAAGAACTTGCTGCGCTCGCTCTGTATGGGTTTCGAAGCAATATCGGTCATCAGTAGCGCACCCTCGGATCGATCAGCAGATAGAGCATGTCGATGGCGAAATTGATCAGCACATAGAGCGCGGCGATGACCAGCAGTGCGCCCTGGATGACCGGATAGTCGCGGCGAAGCACTGCGGAAACGACCAGATTGCCGACACCCGGCAGGCCGAAGACGGTCTCCGTGACGACCGCACCGGAAATCAGCACGGCTGCGGTGAGGCCTATCACCGTCAGGATCGGGATCAGCGCATTCTTCAAGGCGTGCTTCAGGACGACGCGGCGCTCGATCAGGCCCTTGGCGCGAGCGGTGCGGATATAATCATCTCCGAGCACGTCGAGCATCGAGGCCCGCGTGAAGCGCAGGATGAGCGCCGAAGAGACGATTCCGAGCGCAAAGGCGGGCAATGTGAGGTGATACATGCGATCGAGGAATGTCGAACCGGGACCGCCATAGCCCGACACCGGGAAGAGGCTGAAGCGGACGGCAAAGAACTGTATCAGGATAAGGCCGAGCCAGAAGCTCGGGATGCTGGCAGCCAGCATTGCGACCGTCGTCGCCGCCTGGTCAACGAGGGAGCCGCGGCGATAGGCGGCATAGATGCCGATCGGTAGCGCGATGATGCTGGCAATCAGAAGCGAAAAGACGGTCAGGAAGAAGGTCGGCTCGGCGCGATCGAGCAACGCGGACGTGACCGGCATGTTGAGGAAGATCGACTGGCCGAGGTCGCCCTTCAGCAGTTGGCCGATATAGTAGACATATTGGACGAGCAGCGACTGGTCGAGGCCGAGGTTGGCGCGAAGATCGGCAATGTCCTGAGGCGTCGCATCCGGCCCGAGCATCACGGCCGCAGGATCGCCGGGCGTGACACGCACGATCACGAAGACAATAGTGACCACGAGGAACATGACGACGATCATGCCGAACAGGCGTTGTAGGATGTAGCGTATCATGGATATCCGATCCTCAGGACAGCCCGAGACCGGCCGCCATGCAGCCAGTCTCGGGCGTCACCGTTACATCTTGATCGAAGCGTTCCAGAAATACGGCCACGGAGCCGGATCAACGCCCTCGAGTTTGGTGGATTCCGCAGCAAGCGCGTTGAAATCACCGATTTTCATGAAGGCGACATCGCTGTAGATGGCCTTCTGAACGTCAGCCCACAGTGCCACCCGCTTGGCCGGATCGACCTCCGACGTGAAGGCATCGACCGCCGCCTTGCGGACCGGCGTATCCCACCAACCTGGCGAGCTGGTCGAAAGCGCTCCAATCAGCGCCGGCTCGGGAAGGAAGGGGCTGTGGGTGATATAGATGTCCCAAAGCTTCGGATCGGTGCGGCGCTGCGTCAGCGTCGCCCAATCGACCACCTGCATGTCGACGGTGAAGCCGGCAAGCTTCAGATATTCCGCGGCGACCTGCGCCATCTTGTAGTGGAATTCGTACTGCCGGCTCGTCAGGATACGAAGCGGTTCGCCATTGTAACCCGCCTTCTTCAATGCCTCTGCAGCACCCTCCGGGTCGGCGAGGTTGTAGGCGCCCTCGACACCGGCATCGGTGTGCCAGGAATAGGCGTCGGGATAGATGTCGCCGTCAAGCGTGTAGAAATCCGTGCTGCCGAAGGCAGCCGCCATCATGTCTTCCATGCTGAGCGCCTGGCGGATCGCCTTGCGGACCTCGACGTTCTTGGCGATGCCTTCCTTGGTATTGAAGACGAAGACTGGATAGCCGAAGGGTTTCAGCATGATCGGCTGGGTTGCGCTCGAGCCTTTCAGCTTGTCGAAGGACTCGACGGGAAGCGAGTCGACATAGTCATACTGACCGGAGACGGCGGCCTCGACTCGGGTGTTCGGATCCGGAACCGGCACGAAACGGATTTCGTCGAGATACTGGTGGCGTGCGCCGCCATAGCCGTCGCTCTCGCCGTCACGCGACTTGTAGCCGTCGAAGCGTGTGAGCTGGATATACTGGTCCGCCTTGCGCTCCTTCAGCATATAGGGACCGGTTCCGACGAAATCCTTCATCGGCGCGTCCTGCTTTTCTGACGGAATGATGATGGCCGCCGAATTGTTGAAGGCCAGCAGCGAGGTCAGCGGCGCATAGGGCTGCTTCAGCGTGATCTTGACGGTGGCCGGATCGACGGCGGTGATCGTGTCGATAAACCCGGCCGCCTGCTTGCCGCGCGAGGCGACCTTCGTCCAGCGGTTCAGCGACGCCACAACGTCTTCCGAGGTCATGTCGGTATTGTCGTGGAACTTGATGCCGGTCCTGAGTTTGATGGTGTAGGTTTTTCCGTCTGCGCTGATCTCAGGAAGGCTTTCGGCAAGAAGCGGCGTGACCTTCCAATTCTTGTCGAACGTATAGAGCGTCTCGAAGATGTGCTGCGTCACGATGCCGACGAGATCGGCCGTCGACGACATCGGATCGAGCGTCGGCGGCTCGCCGATGGTCGCGACATTGATGACGCCACCCTTCTCCTGGGCCATGAGCGCGGAAGGCAATGCGACGAGCGCGGTGCCAAGAAGGCATGCAAGGACAGTTTTCATGCTGCTGATCTCCCGTTCAGTAGTTCCACAATTATGTTATAGTGAATTTTATAATAGAATAGCCAACGAGGAGGACCTGTCAATCAAGAAAGAGCAAACGATCCGATCTCTCCGTATCCGCGTATCCGCACAAAGCGCGAACGAGAGGGATTTCGTCGTCACTCACTTGAGCAACGACGAAGCGCGTCGATCATAGGTCAGCCGTAGCAATGAGTGTATTCGCCTACTCGGAAGTCGTCGAAATCTTGGGACCAGCGTTTCCCCGGCCAGATGTAGTCCACGCGTCCTTCTGCAGGCCGGTAGACGGCCGTGTAGAGCGTTGGGTAAGGACTCCGCCCGGAATAGAGCGGCGGCATAAGGAATAGGCCAGTCAGCCTCGAAAGAGACATCGAAGGCTCCTCAAGAGCCTGTAAAACCCGGAGCTGACGCGCCAATGAAGACGATGAGGGCCTTGCGGTTCGCTGATGGTTCGTGCAGGCCTTCAGACGCGAAATGATTGGTCGCTGGCGGGGGCCGAGGAACAGGGTGGCGTAGCGGCCCGAACGGTCCAGGACGGTCACGTTCTGGGGAAGCGCCACTGGAATTCGGCACAGCGCTTCCACGGCCTGGTTCACGTGGTGGCAGGTCTCGAGGACGTAGCGGATCATGAGGATTATCGAGAAACCGACGCCCTGAGTGCGGCTTCCGCCGAGGGTCACGCTGGCGACCAGTCCTTCTTCGTTCATCCCGTCGACGCAACCTCCCCAGGGTCGCTGGGCCTTCGAGATCACCCTTAAGCCCGACCATGCGGTCATCTCAAAGCGGTCCGAGACGATGTCGGGCGGATAGTCGAAGTTGCGGATCAGCGCCGGGCCTTCTTCTCCGAGCCAGACAGCCTGGCTGCAGCCATAACGTTCCGGCGCGGGACGGTAGTGGCTCAGCATCCTGTGCGCCACCTCATCATCTCCTACGAGGGCGCAGGCGTGCTCATAGTGGGGAATCAACTCCGGCATATGCTGCAGCAAGGCAGCGCGACAGTCTTTGGCGGTTGGGGTCGGTGACACGGCTTGGCCGAAATACCAGCTCTCGGCCTCAGTTCGCCCAGCGATAAAACGGGATAGCCAGGCTTTCCCCGGCCGGTCCTCCCGCGCTGTGACGAACGTCTTGTCCATAGCAAAAGGAGTATAAGAATTGAACAGCGCGAATGGCAAGGAAAGCCTTGACGTCTACTCGCGACCCACCCTCTGCCGGCGAACTTTTCTGGGTCAGACACTCGCCCCTGAACGAACAAAGCCCGGCGCTGTGCTGGACAGCTCCGGGCCTGTTTGACTGCGATTGAAGACAATGCAGTCATTTGCAACGACATTGGACGTGCGTTGCGCAAAGGTAACGCGTGTCGAAGCGATATGTTCCCGAGCCAAATCAAATCATGAAATCGCACGTCTCGGTGAAGTGCTGATTGTTCGCCTGACTAGCCCGGCAAAGCTAACGAACAGCCCGCCCTTTAACTCGGAGGCGGGCTGCTGCCACCGTCGCGGTCATTCGACCCTGGAAGCCAGCACTCCGAAGACAACCTTTTTCCGGGTTGCTTCAAGCTTTTCGTTGCCATCGCCGTCGTACCGGGCTGACCCCCACGAGATAGAGTCGACGAAGCTGCGCGAATACACTTCAGCTTTGGTAGCAACCGCTACAGATGAAGTTACGAAGTAAGGCTTGTTCCTCGGCAATATCTTGTTTCTGCAATTCTCCGCGAGGTTCGAAATAATAAAGTCGCTGGGATCGCCATCCGTCTCGACTGTGGACGTCGTGTATCCTGTCACTTTAGTGCGAGTGTATGGAATTCGAAGATTGCTTGGACCGACGCCGACCGAGACGTTTGAGAGATAGACCTGATCCTCGACTACGTCGTCAGGTTCAGAAGGTGTCTGCTCCTGCACAAGAGCTTTCAAAGCATTCTGCTTTTCAAAATCCTTCTGGCAGATTTCGTAGAACCGCCCAGATCGGTCTTGGTGATAGATCCTTCCAGCAAGAACCGTCTTTGAAGGCACAAGTGCCGTCGAATATGCTCCGGGCTGGAGTGCTTGTTCTGCAGCGGTCTGACTCAGTAGCGGATTACGCTGCTGAAAAACGCCTTTCTGGCACGAACTCAATAACGCAACGGAAACACACAAAATAAGAACTTTGTTCATTGCCGCCCCCGATAAAACCTTGACGCGAAAAAAGAGCGGTGATTCTAGGTTGTAGTCAATGTGCAATTATTCGCAGGAATCAGTCGGAGTAGATTTAGCTATACTTGATTGATGGGCGAGATGTGCTCCGAAGCGCCGAGACGGGAACTTGATAACCCATGATCGAAATGTCACTGACAAGCGCCTTGATCGGGCTTCAGTCGGGATGATTAGGGCCTCCATGATCCTCGATCTTGACGCGGACACCGTGCGCACTGTCACGGCCGGTATCGGTGGTTGTGATCCACGTGCAGCGTAGCCGTATTTTACAAAGGCTGCATAAAAGAAAGCCGCCGGAATGAGCGCGTTGTCCGCGCCCATTCCGCTTCGGACCAGACACGTCAGGTCCATTGCCGCTTTTATACGAAGATTATATCAGCGCCTGCCCGTCCCAATCGAAAACATATGCCACAATCGATAGTTTTTCCGTCGCGGACGAGTCTTCGTCAGCGCGGACAGATGCATTTTCGCTGGAAGGAAAAAGACGATGTATGGTCGCTGGTGGGCATATTACTTGCAGGCGCGCGAGCGTCAGGTGGCTCAGTCTCATCCATCTTGGAAGACCCGGCAAGCGAATGAGGTTGCGTTCAATCGCACAGACGACCTCTGGATCTTGATCAGGCTCGCCCTGGTCCTCGCTGTCTTCTTTGCCGGCCTCGCATGCATCCTCTGGGTCGCGAGCTGACTGCCGACCGATGAAGTCAATCGAGCTGAACGAGATATCGCGGGCGACGGTCAGGAGATTTGTCTGGAAGTGTTACATCGCGTCTGCGATTGCCTTGTTCTCCAAGGCAAACTACCTGACATCGGCATCCCGATGCTTGTTCCTGTACGCAGCCCTCGCGGCCGTCGTCGCCACATTTACCCGCCAGCGCTATTCCGCCGACAGCCTTAATCATTGGAGCGAAGCGCTGTGGCTGAGCTTCCTCGCCGCGGGCCTGTATTTGCTTTTGTGAGCTTTCGGATCGCTCTTCGTCTCTATTTGTGCCGGATCCTATACTCGGATGCCGCCTGCTATACGATCCTGCTGCGTGCTGTGAAATACATATCCTGTCCCAGGCTCTGTAACCAGGTATCTGGGTTTCGCCGGATTCGCCTCGATCTTGCTGCGAATTTGCGAGACATAGACACGGACATATTGGCTGTCGACCTGTTCGTTCCACATTTGCGAAACCAGAAAGCGGTGCGTCAGAACCTTCCCCGCATGCCGAGCAAAGATCTGCAATAGGTCGAATTCCTTACGGGAGAACGAGATGGAGCGCTCCCTTAACGTTACGGAGCGCTTCTCGGCATCGAGCTCGAATTCTCCAATCCGAACGGGCAGCCGAGTCTCCGGTCGTATCATACAGCGTCGCAACATTGCTCGGACCCGCGCGCCGAGCTCTTCAAGATTAATGGGTTTTGTCAGGAAATCGTCCGCGCCGGCATCCAGCGCCGCAACCTTCACCCCGGTATCGCCTCTATGCGAGATGACAAGAAT
This sequence comes from Rhizobium sp. SVR5-9E, assembly GCF_056755095.1. Lineage (NCBI taxonomy): Bacteria > Pseudomonadati > Pseudomonadota > Alphaproteobacteria > Hyphomicrobiales > Rhizobiaceae > Rhizobium > Rhizobium sp. SVR5-9E. Next base: position 33,951 of record NZ_JBNDHS010000033.1, read on the forward strand.
TGGAGCCGCGGCGAATATCTTGCGAAGCTCCGGGATCGTCTGAGAACCGTCGATATCGGGAGCTGCAAGATCAAGGATGATCAGATCCGGCTCCGTCTCTGCGCGTCTGACAGCCTGAGCCGCGGAGGCGGCGGCAAAGGTGCGATAACCCAACGAGCCGATCAGCGCGGTGAGAGTGTGCCGAAGCTTTTCCTCGGTTTCGATGATTAGTATCTCGGGGGCATGGATCGGCATCGCAGACACGTTGGTTGCCTTTCTGTCTCGCTGCTTTGAAAAGCGACCTTCGACCGATTACCAACTTAATTGTCAGAACGACGTTATATTTTCGGGATCTCTATAAAGGCTATATAAGTACCGGCATCAAACGCCTGGATCATTACGCCGTCTTTACACAAGCGCGTAAAATCTCAGCACTAACCTTATACGCGAAGCAATAAATCATGTCGGCAACTCTGATTACTTAAGGAGTCGACAAACATGATAAGCGTTTTCCTACCCTTTGCTCGGCGGTTTGCATCTGCCGCGCTGATCTTCCCGTCAGGAAGACCCGACAATTCGTTACGCCGGATCAATCGCTTTCCGGGGGAAACACTGTCGTGACATCTTCACTGATGACAACGTTGGCTGGCGTCTGCGCCACTGGCCTGTGCGTTTACCTATTCTACGCCCTCGTGAAGCCAGAGCGCTTCTGAGGACAGATCAACAAATCCAACAACCAACCTGGTGGCAATTATGGGCGACCTCGTATTCGTGGCGGTGACGCTCGTCTTCTTTCTTTTCACAGCGGGGTTCCTCGTGACCCTGGATCGGATCTGAGGACGCGCACGTGACACAAGACATCATTCAATTCATCGTCATTCTCTCGATCATGACCGGCTTGGTCGTGGTCCTCGGCAAATGGATGACGCATCTTTTCACAAGTCCTAAACATAACATCCTCGAACGTATGACATATGGTGTCCTCGGCGTCACGCCGGAGGAGAGGATGTCCTGGAAGCGGTACGGCATGGTGCTCGTGCTGAGCAACGCCGCGATGATGCTTTTAAGCTACCTGATCCTGCGATTGCAGGACCTTCTGCCTGGCGATCCATTGGGCCGCGCATCGCAAGCACCGGATCAGGCATTCAACACCGCTGCCTCGTTCATAACCAACACCAACTGGCAGTCTTATGCTGGCGAGTCGAGCCTGTCGAATTTCTCGCAAATGGCGGTGATTACCTTCCTTATGACCGTCAGTGCTGCGACCGGGGTGGCGGCAGCTGGTGGTTTCATCCGGGGCCTCAGCCGCAGAAGCACCGCCGATATCGGCAACTACTGGGTCGATTTCACGCGCGTCACCTATCGCTTGCTTTTGCCGCTTTGTGTGGTCATGGCGCTGGTCTATGTCTGGCAGGGCATGCCGGAAACGCTCAGCGCGGAGGCAATCGCAAGCACCCTCGAGGGCGCCAAGCAACAACTTGTCATCGGGCCGGTCGCCAGCCTGGAGTCGATCAAGCACATCGGCACCAACGGTGGCGGCTTCTATTCCATGAACGCGGCGCATCCGTTTGAGAACCCGACGCCGCTCACGAACACGCTGCACATCCTCAGCATGTTGCTGATCCCTTCGGCGCTCACCTACACCTTCGGCGCTATGATCCTGCGCCGCCGGCAGGGATGGGCCTTCTTTGCCGCCTTTCTCGTCATGTTCGTGGGCTTCCTTGCCATCGTCTATAGCTCCGAGCAGAGCGGCAATCCGTTGCTTGCTCGACTGGGGGTCGACCAGACCCACACAGTTCTCCAGGCCGGTGGTAACATGGAAGGCAAGGAGCTGCGTTTCGGCATCGCTCAGACCAGCCTGTTCGTAACGACCACGACCGCAGCCACGACCGGCTCGGTGGACTCGATGCACTCGTCGCTCACACCGCTTGGCGGTTTCGTGCCGATCGCGCAGATGATGCTGAACAACGTTTTCGGCGGCGACGGTGTTGGTCTCATCAATCTGGTGACCTATGCGATCCTGACTGTGTTCCTGGTTGGCATGATGATCGGGCGCACGCCTGAATTCCTCGGAAAGAAGGTCGAGGCCCGCGAGATGAAGTATGTGATGCTCGCGATCCTGGCTCACCCGTTCAGCATTCTCGGCTTCACGGCGCTCGCATGCCTCATGCCGTCGACGCTCAACAGTCTTGCTAACTTGGGCCCGCACGGCTTCAGCGAGGTTCTCTACGCCTACACGTCGGGCACCGCCAATAACGGCTCAGCCTTTGCAGGCCTTAACGCGAACACGCCCTTCTTCAACACGACGATTGGCTTGGCCATGTTGATCGGACGCTTCCTCACGCTGCTCCCCATGTTGGCGGTCGCAGGCGTGCTGGCAGCCAAAAAGACCGTGCCGGAAGGTCCAGGAACGCTTTCGACTGCAACGCCTTTGTTCACCGGTCTTCTAGTCTTCGTCATCATTGTCGTCGGCGGTCTAACGTTCCTGCCGGCCTTGGCTCTGGGTCCGGTCGTCGAGCATCTATTCATGCTCTCCGGCACGACTTTCTAAGGATTGCTTCCCATGCAAAACATATCCAAAGCAACAGCGCCTGTTGCCCATTCTGTCACTCGCAGCGTTGTGCGACCTGCGCTCGTGTCTGCCGCCTTCTTCATGGTGGTCACCGGCATTGCCTATCCCCTGGCGACAACCGGCCTTGCCAAACTTCTCTTCCCGAGACAGGCCGAAGGAAGCCTTGTCATCGCCAATGGGCAGGTGGTCGGTTCAAGCGTCATTGGCCAGTATTTCTCGAAGCCAGAATACTTTCATAGTCGGCCAAGCGTGACGTCGGGAGCGGACCCGGCTGATCCATCGAAGACGATCGATCAGCCTTACAACGCCGCCTCAAGCGCGGCGAGCAACCAAGGCGTTACCAGTAAGAAGCTTCTGGATGCGGTTGCGGATCGCACCCAGGCTTACCGAGAGGAGAATGGACTTGCACCGGATACTCCCGTTCCGGTCGACGCCGTCACGGCATCCGGCTCAGGCCTCGATCCGCATATTTCTGTTGCCAACGCCAGGCTGCAGGCGGCCCGCGTGGCCACCGCACGCGGCGTTTCGACGGAGAAAGTGCAGGAGCTGATCGATCAGAACACGAGCGGTCCGCAGTTTGCCATTCTCGGTGACCCGAGGGTCAACGTTCTTGAACTCAATCTCGCGTTGGACGAGGCCTCACCGGTCCGTCCTAACGCACAGTGAATAGGCGGTGCCTCATGTCACGTATAGACGCAGTGGCGCCGCAAGGCGCCGATATTGGCAGCAAGGCCAGGCCGGTGAAATGGACATCGGTCATCGGTGAGGCTTTCAAGAAGCTTTCCCCGCAGGTTCAAGTGAAGAATCCGGTGATGTTTGTCGTTTACCTCGGCAGTATCATCGCGACGCTTTTGTGGATCCAGGCCCTGCAGGGTCAAGGAGAAGCTCCTGCCGGCTTTATTTTTTCGATCGCCGCCTGGCTCTGGTTTACGGTGCTCTTTGCCAATGCCGCCGAGGCGATGGCAGAGGGGAGAGGAAAAGCGCAAGCCGATGCTCTTCGTGCAACCCGTCAGACAGTGGTGGCGCGAGTTCTCACCGAGGCCACTCGAGGAAGCTCGTCCACATTGATGCCAAGTGATGAGTTGGAGGTTGGCGCCTATCTGCTCGTCGAAGCCGGCGAAATCATCCCGACGGACGGCGAGATCGTCCAGGGGGCCGCCTCGGTCGACGAATCGGCCATCACAGGTGAATCTGCCCCCGTGATCCGTGAGGCGGGCGGTGATTTCTGCTCTGTCACCGGCGGGACCCGCGTGCTGTCCGACTGGATCATCATGCGTGCGACTGCAAAGCCGGGCGAGGCCTTCCTCGACCGCATGATCGCCATGGTGGAAGGTGCCAAGCGCGGCAAAACCCCGAACGAGATCGCTTTGACGATCCTGCTTGTGGCACTCACTTTGATCTTCCTCCTGGTCTGCGTGACGCTCCTGCCGTTCTCGAGTTTCAGTACGATCGTCAACGGCACGGGATCCGTAGTGACGATCACCGTGCTCATCGCCCTGCTGGTCTGCCTGATTCCGACAACCATCGGCGCATTGCTGTCGGCTGTCGGCATCGCGGGCATGAGCCGGATGATGAAGGCCAATGTGCTCGCAACGTCGGGGCGCGCCATCGAGGCAGCTGGCGACGTCGACGTCCTGCTTCTCGACAAGACCGGCACGATCACGCTCGGCAATCGCGAGGCCACCAGGTTCCACCCCGCGCCGCGTGTCGATGAGCGCACGCTTGCCGACGCCGCCCAGCTTGCTTCGCTCGCTGACGCGACGCCGGAAGGCCGCTCGATCGTCGTGCTCGCGAAAAATGCCTTCAACATCCGCGGCCGCGAACTCAAAGGAGCGGAGGCAATCGCGTTCAGCGCTCAGACGCGCATGAGCGGTATCAACATCGAAGGGCGCCAGATCCGCAAGGGCGCGGCGAGCGCAATCCGCACCCATGTCGAGGCGATCGGAGGTGTATTCCCACAGGAAGTCACCAAGATTTGTCGAGGATGTCGCCCGGCGCGGCAGCACGCCTCTGGTGGTCAGCGATGGTGTCACCGTTCTCGGCGTTGTCGAACTCAAGGACATCATCGTTGACCTGCCGCCGGACGACCTGCTGGCGCGCATGAATGCAGGCAAGGTCTACCTGCCGGTATCGGTCGAGCGCGCGCGACAGAATTTTTTTCGCCGCGGCAATCTGATCGCTCTGCGCGAACTGGCGCTTCGGCGCGTCGCCGACCGCGTCAATTCCGATGTGCGCAGCTACCGCGTCTCCCACGCCATCAAAACGGTTTGGCCCACGCAGGAATTGCTCATGGTCTGCGTCAGCGCAGACCGCTCCCAGGATCGGTTGGTCCGCGAAGGTGCGCGACTCGCTCAACGCCTGCAGGCCAAATGGATCGTGGTTCATGTCGACCAGCCGTTTCAAGGCGACGACCCGAGAGCGCGCGAGACACTGTTGAATATCGCCGCGTCTGCCCAAGCCGCAGGGGCGGAGTTTGCGAATGTACCGGGGCAAGATGTTGCCGAAACTCTCATGGATTACGCGCGCAAGCGCAACGTCACCAAACTCATCATAGGTAATTCCGCCCGCCGGCGTTTCATGCCTTACCGGCCGCGACTTCAGGAGCGCATCGCACGTGCAAATCCGGAAATGGGTTTGATCCTGCTGGGCGTTGACGAGGTTCGGCCGGCAATCAAACGCAATGTTGCCGATGAGCCCGTGGGTTATGGCCGGACGCTTGCGGTTGCGACGCTTGCGTGCGGGGTGACGACCGCACTCGCTGCCTCATTGATCCGCGTTTTTGACCTCTCCAACGTCGTCATGTTGTTCCTGATGACGGTCGTCTTTGTCGCCATGCGTCTCGGGCGTTTCGCCGGTGCCTGGGCGGCTTTGCTATGCGTCGCGTGCTTCGATTTCTTCTTCGTTGAGCCGAGACTGTCCTTCGCCGTCACCGACACCCAATATATCTTCACCTTTGCCCTCATGCTGGTCGTAGCGCTCGTCATCAGTCAGCTCGCCGCTCGCATGCGTTCCGAAGCCAGGGTCGCACGCGCAGGAGAGCGTCGTGCATCTGCACTTGCTCGCGTTGCCCGCGATCTGTCGAGCGCCATAAAGCTCGAGCAGGTCATCTCGGTGTGCCGTGATGCCATCACGCCTTTGTTCGGTGCAACCGTGCTTCTTCTGATCCCGGACGAAAAGGAACGCCTGGTCCCCACCCAGGATGCCGCCCTTATCGATCTGTCTGTGGCTCAATGGGCCTTCGAGCACGCGCAGGAAGCAGGTCTCGGCACCCAAACGTTGAATGCGGCCGACGCGCTCTATCTGCCTTTGAAGGCGTCGATGGCCACCCGAGGGGTGCTCGCCATCCTGCCTACCGACGCTCCCTTGTCAAACAATCCCGATGACCGGCGCCTCCTCGACGCTTGCTGCTCGTCCATCGCTCTTGCTCTTGAACGCATCCACTTTGTCGAGGTTGCTCAGGACACGCTCGTCCGGATGGAAGGCGAAAAGCTGCGCAATGCGCTCCTTTCAGCGGTCTCTCACGATCTCAAGACGCCGCTCACCGCAATACGCGGCCTGGCTGAAACGCTCGAGTCCACAAAGGATCTTCCCGAGGAGGATCGAAGCGATCTCGCACGCTCTATTCGCGTTCAGGCGGATGAGCTGAAGCGGCTCGTGAGTAATCTGCTTGACCTCGCGCGGATGCAGAGCGAGGGGGTGCGTCTCAACAGGGAATGGCATTCTCTCAGCGAGATTGTCGGCAGCGCACTGGCGCAGTCGGCTCCGCTTCTGAAGCCACGGACAATCCGGACCAACCTGGCGGCCGACCTGCCTCTCGTCGAGGTCGACGCGACCCTCATCGAGCGCGTTCTGATCAACCTGTTCGATAATGCTGCGAAATATACGCCAGCGACGAGCACCATTGCAGTTCGTGGCGGCGCCTCAGGCGATTCCATGTATCTGGTCGTCGAGGACGATGGCCCCGGCTTGCCGGCGGCTGACCCCCAAGTGCTATTTGAGCCTTTCACCAGGGGTCGGAAAGAATCGTCGATTGCCGGAGTTGGCCTTGGCCTCGCGCTTTGCCGCAGTATTGTTACGGCCCACGGAGGAACTATCCGGGCTGAGATGCGAAAGCCACACGGCGCTGCCTTTGAAATCCGGTTGCCATTGGGTACGCCCCCTGAAATCGAAAGCGAGATTGTGAATGATCAAGTCAAGAGTGCTGATCGTTGAAGACGAAGCTGATATTCGCCGTTTCGTCCGCATGGCGCTTGAAAAGGAGGGAATGAGTGTCTTCGAGACCGCTACGGCTGAGGAAGCCCGCATAAATGCCGTAAGCCGCAAGCCGGATCTCATGATCGTCGATCTCGGCTTGCCGGACGGTGACGGAAAAGATTTGATCCGCGAGGTCAGAGGTTGGGTTTCGGCACCCATCCTCGTACTTTCCGCTCGAGAACGGGAATCCGAGAAGGTCGAGGCGCTGGATGCTGGGGCCGATGACTACCTCATAAAGCCCTTCGGCGTGCCTGAATTGCTGGCCCGTGTACGGGCACAACTGAGACGCGCCAATTCGGTGGGGCAGGGAGTGGCGATTTCTCCCTCCGTCAAGTTCGGGAAGATCGAGGTCAATCTGGCCACGCATGAGGTGCTGCGGAAGGGAGAGCCCGTCCATCTGACGCCGAACGAATTTCGGTTGCTGACCGCCTTGATCCGAGGACACGGCAAAGTGCTGACACACCGGCAACTGCTTATGGATGTTTGGGGGCCGGGCTACGCCGAGCGCTCTCATTACATTCGCATTTACATGGCTCAGTTGCGGCAAAAGCTCGAGGACGATCCATCGCAGCCCGTCTATCTTATCACCGAATTGCAGGTTGGTTATCGCCTCGCCGGGCTTGAGGTCGAACTCGGCTGAGGCAATTAAACCGTGCAGTGTTGTTCACGGTCGCTGGTATGGTGAAGCAGACGGGTACCCTGTTCCCAATATAGAACTAAGCAAGCTTCTTTATGCCGACTAGTGCACTGCCGGGACTCACATCAAAAACTAATGGGCCGTATTTTCCATCAGGGCGTGTATGCTTAAAATGCATAGATGCATGCTATTTAAGTCGTTGACCGCATAGGCAAATGGCGATTTTCTTTCCGTCGAATTCTTTTGCACGGAGAGAAGGTTTCAATGACGGGCAGCTTCACCGACGCCATAGATATCGAAATCCAATGGCAACGTTTGATCTCCTTCCTTTCAGAAGCGGCGCTCACGATCGTCAAGACGTCGTTCTCGAAGATCGTAAGCGAAGGCGGCGACTTTGGTTGTCTCTTCTATGACAAACATGGCCGGATGATCGCCCAGGACACAGGTGTCTCCAGCAAGCTTGCGCCGTCTCCACGAACGGTGGCGACGATTCTGGAGCGCTTTTCGGCCGGCAAAATCAACGAAGGCGACGTCTTCATTACCAATGACCCGTGGCTCTGCTGCGGCCATCTCTACGACATTTCGGTCATTAAGCCGCTCTTCCATCGTGGTGCGCTCATCGGCTTCGGCGAATGCCTCGCGCATGTGCCCGATATCGGTGGCAGCCTGACAAACAACTCCCGCGAGGTCTACGAGGAAGGCCTTTGCCTTCCTGTCATTCACCTCATCAAGGCCGGTGAGGATATTCCGGAGGTATGGGACCTGATCCGGGCAAATGTCAGGGTACCCGACCAGCTGGAGGGCGACATTCGAGCGTTCATCTCCGCCCTGGAGCTCGGCGAGAGACGCGTTGCGGCATTCCTGGCGGATCAGAAGCTCGACAACCTGCAGGGCATTGCCGACGAGATCATCCGGCGCTCGGAAAGCGCCATCCGCAAGAGCATCCTGGAGAACATTCCCCCGGGCGTCTACACAAACCGGATTTCCCTTGACGGGCTTGAATCGGAGGAGCCGCTTTCGCTGTCGGTGACCATCGAGAGGGACGAAAACGGCAACCTGACAGTTGACTACGATGGAACCGATGGTCAGAGCGCTGTCGGCATCAACTGCACGGAAGCCTACTCCCACGCATGGACCTTGTACGCGATCCGCTGCATCGTGGCGCCGTCCATTCCCTATAATGAAGGCCTGTTCAAGCCGATATCCATGAAGGCGCCGCTCGGCTCCTTTTTGAACGCCCGCCATCCGGCTCCTGTCCGGATGAAGTCGAGCACCGGCAACTTCATCCCGGCCGCGATCTTCGGGGCGCTTGCATCCATCACGCCGGAGAGGGTCATTGCCGAATCCGGGATCAAGTGCGTCATCCGCTGCTTTGCCACCGCGGACGACGGTCGTGCCCTGGCGGAGACCCCGCACTTCATGGGTGGAATTGGCGCGAGATATTCGAAAGACGGTGTCTCCTGCATGTCGTTTCCGGCTGCCGGCGCGGAAACGCCCATCGAAATGCTCGAAAACTCCCTCCCGATTACCATCACTCACAAGAAATTGATTCCGGACTCGGGAGGGCCGGGGCGCTACCGGGGCGGTCTCGGACAGCAAATCGGGATCCGATCGGAAAGCGCGCACCCGCTGAAGATGCTCGTGCAGAACATCAAGGTTCATACCGCAGCCATCGGATATGCCGGTGGGCACGACGGCGGCCACGGCTTTAACCGCATGGGACATCGCGACCTGCCTGGAAAGACGAATGTCGTTTTGCAGAAGGGCGAAACGCTCGAAATCGGCCTTTCGGGCGGCGGCGGCATGTTCGACCCCCAAACCAGACCGATCGACAACGTCCTGAGCGACGTTGCGGCAGGCCTCGTCACGCCAGCGGCCGCAAGGCGCGTTTACGGGCTGGTCTTGAGCGACGACGGACAGCTCGACAAGGCAGCGACACAGGAACTGCGCACGGCAAGGAGGGCTTGATATGTATCGGTTAGGCATCGATATTGGCGGCACTTTCACCGATCTGGTTCTTCTCAACATCGACACAGGCGAACGGAGGCTGGGCAAGGTATTGACGACGCCGGACGACCCCGCCGTTGGCGCATTGCGGGGCATTGAAGCAATCCTCTCCAACGCGGGTGCTACGGCCGACGAGCTCCGGCATGTCATTCACGGCACCACTCTCGTCATCAACGCGATCATCGAACAGAAGGGCGCCCGCGCGGCGCTTTTGACCACCGAAGGCTTCCCCGACATTTTGGAGATGCGGCGGGGCAAGAGATTCGACATCGACGATCTCTTTATCGAAGTTCCAAAGCCTCTCGTGCCCAGAAACCTGGTGGGCGAGGTGACCGAACGCATGGACCACAATGGCAAAGCGCTGACGCCTCTCGACGAAGAGACGGCCAAGATTGCCACCCAAACCCTGGTCGATGCGGGGGTCGAGGCGATCGCCGTGTCCTTCCTTCACTCCTACAGAAACGCCGAACATGAAATCCGCACACGCGAGCTTATTCGGGAGGTAGCGCCCGAAATTCCGGTCAGTATTTCATCCGAGGTCGCACCCGACATCAGGGAATATGAGCGCACGTCGACGACCGTCGCCAACGCCTACACCCAGCCGATCATGCGGCGTTACCTGAACAGGATGGCCGCCGATCTGAAGGGGCTCGGCTATCGGCACGATCTATATCTGATGCTGTCCGATGCCGGGCTGACGACGGTCGATACGGCGACGGCCTTTCCGATCCGTCTCATGGAATCCGGCCCGGCAGGGGGAGCGGTGACCGCCCGCCACTACAGTGACCTGCTGGGGCGTCCGGATCTCGTCGCCTTCGACATGGGCGGCACGACTGCCAAGATCACCTTCATTTCCGGCGGAGAGATATTGACTTCCGATGAGCTGGAAACGGCGCGCCGCTATCGCTTCAAGCGCGGCAGCGGGTTGCCGATCCGCATTCCCGTCGTCGAGATGATGGAGATCGGCTCTGGGGGAGGGGGGATCGCCACAATCAACGACATGGGCCTTCTCAAGGTCGGTCCCCACAGCGCCGGCGCAAGTCCGGGGCCGGCCTGCTACGACCTTGGCGGCGACGATCCGACCGTAACGGATGCCAACCTGGTTCTCGGATACCTCAACCCGTCTTACTTCCTCGGCGGAAGGATGACCTTGTCCGCAGAAGCCGCCACCGCCGCCCTTGGCAGGCTCGGCGATCGAGCGGGGCTCGATCTGACCCGGACCGCCTGGGGTGTCCACGAGATCGTAACGGAGGACATGGCGCAGGCAGCCCAGCTGCATCTGCTGGAACGCGGTGTCGACCCGCGGAAATTTTCCCTGGTTGCGTTTGGCGGCGCTGGTCCACTCCATGCCTGCCGCCTCGCCAAGAAACTCGGCATTGGCGAGGTCGTCATTCCGTCCGGCGCCGGCGTGGCCTCGGCATTCGGCTTCCTTGCGGCTCCGCTGTCCATCACCCTCGTTCAGGGCTATCCGATTGAGCTCGCAAGCATCGATCTGAACCACCTGCACGCCCTCTTCGAGCAGTTGGAAAGCCGCGGGCGCACATTCGTGGAGCGGGCCGGCGTCAAGGCCTCGGAAATCTCAATCCGTCGCTTTGCCTCGCTACGCTATCGCGGACAGAGTAGCGAGCTCAAGATTCCCGTCCCGAACGGCCGGCTCACGAAAGACGATATCACCCATCTGTCTGCGGCTTTCTCGGATGAATTCCAGCGTGTCTACGGGCGCGCAAACCGTAAGGTGAAGGTTGAAGCCCTGAACTGGCAGGTCCAGACCTCCGGCCCGAAGCCGGTTGTGGCGAACGCCAAGGACAGCGGCACGATCGAGCACACGCCTGTCGGCGGCACCCGCATGGCCTTTTTCGAAGAGGCCAACGGCTATGTCGTGACGCCAACCTACGTACGCTCGGCGCTGGCGATCGGATCCAGCCTGCGGGGGCCGCTTCTCGTCGAGGAGGACGAGTCCACCACCGTGATCCCACCGGACGCGTCGCTGACAATCGACGAGCACCGCAATCTCATCATCAGGTTCGATACGCATGTGAATTAGCCGACAACAATGGTTCAAGGGAGGAGTAACCATGTTCAAGCAAGTAACAGGTTCAGGCAGAGGTCAATCGATCGTGCGAGGGCTGATGGCGCTCGCCGTGAGTGCCATTGGCTACCAGGCCGCCGCAGCCGCCGACGAGGCGACCATCGAGGCCGCCAAGAAGGAAGGTTCGGTTGTCATCTACAGCGCCTCGCCGTCCGAACTGCTCGACGAGCTGACGAAAGCCTTTAACGAACGCTATCCAGGGATTCAGGCGGAGTACTACCGCGCAGGCTCCTCGCAGGTCTATGAAAGACTGATTGCCGAACAGGATGCCAATCGGGTCAACGGCGACATCATCCACGTCTCGGATGTGGCGACGATCACCGACCTGAAGGATCAAAAGCGGCTGGAGCCCTATCAGTCGCCGGAATACCGGGCCTACGATTCCAAATATGTCGACAAGGACTTCACCTGGTTCGTGGCCCGGGCCCACTTCCTCAACATCGCCTACAATCCCGCCTTCGTCTCGGATGCCGAAGCGCCCAAGACCCTCAAGGACCTCGCCGACCCGAAATACAAGGGCAAGGTCGGCATCATGGATGTCCGTCTCTCGGGCGGCGCCTACACATGGCAGTATGCGATCTGGAAGCTTTACGGACCCGATTTCTTCGCGCAGATGGCCAAGAACGAGCCCAAGCTCTACCCCGGTCACGGGCCGATCAACGACCGCATCATTACCGGTGAGCTGACGACGGGCGTCGACCTCAACTACATGACCGATGAAGCCATCCTGGACAAGGGCGCTCCTATCAAGGCCCTCTATCCGCAGGACGGCGCGCCGATGATCTGGAGCCCGGTCGGCATCGTGGCGAAGGCACCCCACCCGAACGCCGCCAAGGTGATGATGGACTTCCTGGCATCGAAGGAGGGCCAGGCGATCTTCAACTCGCAATACAGCTACTCGCTTCGCCCGGATGTTCCAACGCGCGAGGGAATGACCCCGCTCACCGAGATCAAGGTGCTCGATACACCGCTCGACGACATGATCGCCCAGCAGAACACGATCCAGGCAGCCATCCGCAAAGCTTGGGGTTTTCAATGACGCATTCATCGCACGGAGCCACACAGAGCCTCGCGCAATTCTGCTCGCGGCTTACCTATGACGCCATTCCGCGCTCTGCCGTGGAGATGGCAAGGAACCTGCTGCTCGACGGGCTGGCCTGTCTCGTGGTCGGGACACGCGGCGGCCCTGGAAAAAGTGCCGCGGCAACAGTGAAGAGGCTCGGCGGCCATCCGCAGTGCACGATCTTCACCGGAGGGTTCAAGGGCTCCGTGCGTGATGCCGCCTTCGCGAATTCGATCGCACTTTACAGCGTCGGTCTGAACGATATTCACAAGCCCTCGACGTCGCACCCTGGCGGCTGCATCGTCATGCCGGTCCTGGCGACCGGCGAGTGGCTGGAGCGCGACGGAAAAGACATCCTGACCGCGATGGTGGCGGGCTACGAGGTGAACGGCAGGCTTGGAACCGCGACGGCTCCCAGCCACCGTGAGCGAGGGTTCCACACCACCGGAACCATCGGCACCTTCGGCGCGACCGCCGCCGTCGGGCGCATGATGGGCGCCGACCCGGCCGCACTTGCGAGTGCCTTCGGGATCGCCGGGAGTCAGGCGGCAGGCCTTTACGAATTCCACCACGACGGCACGCTGACGATGATCTTCCATGCCGGGCGGGCAGGCCAGAACGGCGTCGAGGCCAATCTTCTCGTTCAAGACGGACTGTCCGGTCCCGCGACCGTCATGGAAGGCAGCAAGGGCTTCTGTAAGGCGACGACGGATCAGTTCGACGAAACTGTGCTGACGCAGGATCTCGGTGAAAGGTTCCTGATCGAAGAGACGAGCTTCCGTCTCTATTACGGCTGCAGCTCGACGCTCGCAGCGTCCGGGGCGACCGAAGAGATCCTGCGCGGTCTTTCGAACGAGGCCCGCATCGCCGAAATCGAGGTTCGCTGTCATCCCGTCGTCTTCCGTGACAACAACGAGGTCAATCCGTCCACGCTGCTCGCAGCCCGGCTGAGCATGCAATACAATATCGCCCTCATCCTGCATCGCGGTTCGGTGCTGAGGGGCGATCTTGGAGAGGAAGAGCTCTGGGATCCGGATATTCGCCGTCACCTGCCTCAGGTGCGCTTGATCGCGGACGAGAGCATGCCTCGCTTCGGCGCTGCCGTGCGCGCGCAGCTGGAGGACGGCCGTATCGAGGAAAGGGCCATAATGGCGCCCGTCGGCGACGCCGCCAGCCCACCGAGCTTTTCCGACGTTGCTGAAAAATTCCGCCGGATGGCGGGACCGATCGGAGAATCTTCCGCAGTCGAGAGGGTCATCGGCCTTGTGGAGAACCTGGAGGCAAATAGCTGCCTGGATCTCACCTCGGCGATTTCGGACGCATGCCGCGCTGCGGCACATTAACCTTGAGATATCGCAAAATGACGCAGAAAACAAAGAGTTGGCGCATGCCCGCCGGCGAAACTGCTGTCACGGCAGTCCTCGTCGTCATCATGCTCATTCTGGTCGCCTATCCACTGGCGAGTCTTGTCTATGGAAGTCTGAATGTCTCCGGTCCGGATCGCTCGGCGGGAGGACTCAGCGCGGCGAATTTCGCAAGGATATTGAGCGACCCGCAGTTTTGGATGGCCTGGCGCAACACCATCCTCGTCAGCATCGGCTCGTCGGTGATGGCGCTCGTCTTCGGGCTCGGAACGGCCTTTTTGATATCGCGCACCGATCTTCCCTACCGGCGCATCTGCGAACTGCTGGTGATCCTACCGATCTTTATCTCCCCCTTCATCGGCGCGATCGCCTGGAGCGGGCTCGCCGCACCGAATGTCGGCCTGCTCAACCGGGTGTTTTCGGGACTGGGGCTGCCGATCCACGTCAACATCTATAGCCTGCCAGGGATCGCCATGGTGCTCGGCTTCTATATGACGCCCTATGTGTTCCTGTTTACTTCGGGTCCGCTGACGTCGATCGATACCTCGATGGAGGAAGCTTCACGGCTGTCGGGTCAGGGCATGTTCCAGACGCTGATGCGCGTGACGTTCCCCCTCGTGACGCCCTCCATTTTCGCTGCCGCACTGCTCGTCTTCGTCCTGTCTATGGAGAATTTCGGGGTTCTTGCCGTGCTCGGCGTGCCGTCGCAGATCCCGTTCATCCCGACAGAGATCTATCTGAAATTCTCCTATCCACCGCCGGATTACGGATATGCAACCGTCGTGTCGATCTCCTTCGTGCTGATGACGGCTCTTGGCCTGCTCGTCCAGCGCAGCTTCCTCGGGCGTAAGAACTACGTCGCCATCAGCGGCAAGAGCTACCGCCCGATGCTGATTTCCCTCGGCCGGGCGCGCTGGGTCGCCTTCGGCGGGCTTCTGCTGTTCGTCTTCATTTCCACGGTCCTGCCCCTGTTCACGATGGTGATGGCGTCCTTCCAGTTCTACTGGACCACGAAATTCACGGCGTTCACCTTCGTTAACTACGAGGCGGTGTTCACCCGCGGCCTGTTTATTCGCGCCGCCCAGAACTCTTTCTTGCTTTCCTTCGTGGGCGCATTCATCGCTTGCGCCCTTGCCGGTGCCGTGGCTTATGTCGTGTCGCACACGCGGGCGCCGGGCAGGGCTTTCCTCGACATATTGAGCTCCATGACGGTCGGCGTACCCGGCGTCGTCCTCGGCGTCGCGCTGCTTTGGGCATGGATCCGCGTTCCCCTGCCGATCTACGGCACGATCTGGATCCTGCTGATCGCCTACATCACCCGCTTCCTGTCCTTCGGCATTCGCAACATGTCGGCGGCACTCACTCAGGTGGATCGCGACCTGGAAAATGCCGCCAGGGTCTCGGGCGCCTCCAAGACGAAGGCCGCACTGACGATCACCTTCCCGTTGATCAGGGGCAGCATCCTCTCCAGCTGGGTTCTCTACTTCATCTCCTTCATCAAGGAGTTGAACACTTCCGTCCTGCTCTACGCATTCAATTCTGTCGTGCTGCCCGTCCTGATATTCGACGCATATCTTGAGGGCCGCTATCCGGAGGTAGCCGCGCTCGGCACCGGCATATCGGTCATCGTGCTCCTGACGCTTGTGCTTTCGGCGCTGGTATTCGGCGTAAAAATCAAACCCAAGGCTTAAGGAGAAACACATGCTTCGAGTTACTTCCCTCGGCAAGTCTTTCGGCGCCTTCGATGCCGTTCGCGACGTAACCATCGAGGCGGCCGAGGGCGAGCTGGTCACGCTCCTTGGTCCCAGTGGGTGCGGCAAGTCGACGACCCTGCGCTGCATCGCAGGCCTCGAACCTCCGACATCGGGTGAAATCACCATGGGCGGGGAGTGCATTTTCTCCGACCGGAAGGGCGTCAACATCCCGCCTGAGCGCCGCCGGATCGGAATGGTGTTCCAGTCCTATGCGCTATGGCCGCATATGACCGTGCTCGAAAATGTCGCTTATCCGCTGCGGCAACAAAAGCTGTCGGCAACGGACCGGCAGAAGCGCGCGCTGAACGCGCTTGAACTCGTCGGCCTCGCCGGTGCGAGCGCATCCTCTCCCGGCATGCTTTCCGGCGGCCAGCAGCAGCGCATCGCGCTTGCGAGAGCTCTCGCGTCTGAGTGCCGGATCCTTCTGTTCGACGAGCCTCTCAGCAATCTGGATGTTCGGCTGCGCGAACAGCTGCGCAATGAAATCCGCGATATCCAGAAGCGGCTTGGCATCACTGCCGTCTACGTGACGCACGACCAGTCGGAGGCGCTGGCAATCTCCGACCGCATCGTCGTGATGGACAAGGGCCGGATCGTGCAGATCGGGCCGCCGGAGGCGCTTTATGCCCGGCCGAAGACGCGGTTTGCCGCGAGCTTTCTTGGAAACGTCAACCTTCTCGAAATGACGGAAATCGGCACCGCTGGGTCCGATCCTGGCTGGCTGCGCCTGAGCAGCGAAGACGGTGAAGAAAAACGCGCGCCCGTCGACGGTGGCACCAGCGGGGCGGCCGGCAATCGCGTTCAGCTCGGCGTGCGGTGCGAACTCATCAAGCTCATGGCGCCGGGCGAGGATGTCTTTGGCGGCGACAATCGCTGGGAAGGCACGATCCGGGATTCGATCTTCCTCGGCGACTGCATCGAGTACGAGATTGCGACACCGCGCGGCACCGTGCTGAAGGCCAAGGTTCCCCCCTATGTCCGTTTCAATGCCGGCCAGGCTGTTGTGGCGAGCGTCGCCCCCCAGGACTGCTTCATCATCAGAGATTGAAAGAGGAGACAAAACATGAAGCTGCGTGACTTGCATCCCGACCTTCTCAAGGAAGTCGATATTGATCCCCAGGAGCGATGGATGACGCCGGTCGTCAACAAGGTCGCGATGGGGCACCGCCCGCAGGGCGTGATGGATAGGGTGATCATCCGCGACGACACGCTGCGTTCGGGCGTCAATACGCCCGGCGTCTACGTCAAGAACGACGTCAAGATGCGCGTCGCCGAAAAGATCGAAGGCATGGGCGTGGTGGAAGCCGAGGTGGGTTATCCGACCATCCCCGAGCATGTTGAATTCGTGAAGATGCTGAAGGCTGCCGGTTCGAAAATGGAACTCGGCATGCACACACGCTATTACGATCCGGACTATCGGACCGAAATCGAAAAGACGATCGATGCCGGAGCCGATCTCGTCAACCTCGTGGGCTACTGGGGCTACATCATGACCCATGCGCTCTGCCCGCAGAACTGGAACGGCAATATCGAGGAGCGGATCGGCGATGCGGTGCGCCATGCAAAGCGGCACGGCGCCAAAAAGATTGCGGTTGGAACCGACTACCATCGCCTCGACCTCGTCGCCCGTGTCGTCAAGGCGGCCGCCGAGGCAGGTGCCGACCGGATTGTCGTCTACGACGTGCGCGGCTGGTTCGTACCCGAGAGCATGTCGTTCCTAGTGCGCTACGTGCGCGCGCTTGCTGGCCCCGACATCGAGATCGGCGTGCATTGCCATGACGACATGGGCCTGGCGACGATCAATTCCATCGAGGCCATCAGGGCCGGAGCGGTGACCTGCGACGTGACAGTCAACTCGACCGGCCATCGCTGCGGCAACGCCGCCTTCGAACAGGTCGTTCCGGCCCTGGAGTCGCTTTACGGCATCAAGACCGACATCGATATGACGCAGCTCACTTCGCTGACCGACATGATTGCCGAACTCTACAAGGTTCCGATCCCGACCAACCTTCCGATCACCGGCAAGCACATGTACTCCTATGGCGGGAGCCACCTCGGAGGCATCCTCCGCGGCCAATGGTATTTCTGGGAAAACATCCGGGCCGAGACGGTCGGCAACGTGCGGTCGGTTGCCTTTGGGCCGACATCGTTGCGTCGTGGCAAAACCGCGCCGGTCTCCATCAAGGTCGAAACGATGGGCTTCGATCCGGCTTCCGCCAATATCGAAAAGGTGTTCGAGAAGCTCGAAGAGCTGATTTACGAGAAGGTCGAGATCAGCGAAGGCGAGGTTGAAGAGGTCATTCGCAAGATCTATGCGTAACCGAACTTGCCCCGGCCGGCTGCAGCCGGGGCAGGCCATACGTTGCCTTCCTATTCCAGGAACCCGAGCTCGCGTGTGTAATCGGCGGCAAATTTCGCAAACAGCTGCGTCAGTTTCGAGCGGGCCTTTTGAAGCGGGAAGAGCATGCGAAATTCGTAGATTAACTGCGGCTCGAAGGGGCGTATGACGAGCCCCTTGGCGACGAAGGCATTGGCACTGATCGGATCGATGATTGAAACGCCGTTGCCTGCGGCGACGAGATCGGAAATGATCGCGCTCGTCTGCGCTTCGATGACGATGCGCGGCTCGATGCCCGCCTTTGCGAACGCCCCGTCCACCTTCTGTCGATGCCGCGTCTCCGGTGCCATGGCGACGAACGGAACTCCATTGAGGTCCGACGCCGAGATGCGCTCCCTGCCGGAAAGCGGGTGACCGATCGGCATGATGCAGACGCCGCTCGATCTCGCGAGTTCGGCCGTGGCGGACGCCGGGTAGTCGACCGGATAGTTCGTCAAGGCAATATCGAACTGCTGCGTGTCGAGCCACGACCTCACGTCGCGACTGAGAACCGTTTTGACGCTAACGACGGCGTCGGGTTGCACGGCCCTGAACCGATTGATGACGGTCGGCAGCACGCCGTGCGCGATCGGCATCGTCGACAGCGTATTGACCGTGCCCGAATACCGCTTCAGCCCCTTTATGTAGTTTCCGAGATAATCGAGCCCGACAAAGGTGCGCTCCAACTCCCTGAAGAGCATTTCCGCTTCGGGCGTCGGCCGGAGGCGGCCTTTCGACCTTGCAAAGAGGTCAAGGCCCGCGTGATATTCGAGATCGGAGACAAGCCGGCTGACTGCCGGCTGCGTCATGCCCAGCATGGCGGCCGCTTGAACCGTCGTCCCAGTCAGCATCAGAGCCCGAAACGCCTCAAGCTGGCGCAAGTTCAACATACGCTTCTTCGACCTCCGTCGCTATTCCATGCGGGAGCATAAACGGATTTGCTGTGAGATGAAGGACAATAACGCCCCACGCTTGAATAGCTGGCGCAAGGGCAGTGTGGGATTTGCAGCCGGCAAGGCGGTGTGCCGCGGCGATCTTGAGACGAGCGCGCGAAAATTGAAGGGCGCGCTCAGTGGCCAGTTTCGAGTTCGCGACGTTCCTTGGCATAGCGAACCAGGGCCAGGAAACGATAGATGCCATGCATGAATTTGCCGTAGGGCATGGTGAAGAACAGGCTGAAAACCACGCCGAGATGCAGCGCAAGCAGCACTCCCATCGCCGGCGACGCGCGGAAGATCATCAACAACAGGCCGGTCAGACTGGTCAGAAACAGCATGACGATAAATGCGACGTCCATGCCCCAGCGTGGCCGGTCGAGAAGGAGCGGATCCCGGCGCAACTTTGCCAGAAGGAGACCGCACGGACCAATGACCAAGCCGATACCGCCGGCGGTACCGAGCAGGACGGGAAGGTCGTACCATGGATACGGTGCCTCGATGCCGAGCAGATAGTGGTAGAGGGTCGCCGTCGAGGTCGCGGCGAAGCACAGCAGGAAACCATAGAACGTCATGTGGTGATAAAGCCGGCGCCGATCCGTCGGCATGTCGTCATCGTTGACGCAGCCGACGCCGCCACCATCGAGATATCGCAGCGTCCCGGCGTCGCGGATCGCCTGCCACAGCGAGACGGGCTGCCGCAGAGTCGCGGCGGGCTCGCCGATATCTTTCCAGAACGCACGACAGCTCATGATGACGGCAACGACCACGGAAAGCGTCACAGCGATGAAAAGGCCGGCCATGGCGTTGTGTGGCATCAGCCTGTAGAAAGCACCCGCTCCGCCATCCGCGCGAAAAAGCGAGGCTTCATCATTCCAGGCCACAAAGCCTGCGATGAACAGAAAAACGCTGAGGGCCGCGATTGACGCGATCGCCAAGCCGTTCCGCTCGAAAAGTCCAGATAATGCGCGCGGCCATGCATAGGCCTGATACGTATCGCCTCGCAGTCTCGCAAGGGTCTGCGGCACATTGACGTTGAATTCGTGCGGCGGGGAAAACTGGCAATCCGGCAAGCAGGCGCCGCAACCGTGACACAGGTTGGCCAGATAATTGAGGTCTCCCTCCGAAAATGCCCGCCGCATTTCCATGGCCGGAAAGACGGCGCAAAGCCCTTCGCAATAGCGGCATGAGTTGCAGACGGTCATGAGGCGTTCAGCCTCCGCTGCGGTCTTGCTCATGTCGAGAATATCGATCGTGGTATGAATATTCATGCAACCTCCGCCTGCATCGCCCTTGATCGGCTATTGGTGGGCAAGCAGGCGGCGGCGGCCGCCTGCCCGGCGATCCGTCCGAAGACGCTGCCGATCGTCATGCCGATGCCGGCCGCGTAACCTTGACCGAGCACATTGCCAGCCATGATTTCACCCGCAGCGAACATATTTTCAGCTTCGCTGCCGTTCGCCATGAGCATGCGCGCTTGCTCGTTCACCTTGACGCCGAGATAGGTGAATGTGATGCCCGGCCGCACCGGGTAAGCGTAGAAGGGCGCCTTCTCGATCCGCCGCGCCCAATGGCTTTTGGGCGGCGTAAGCCCTTCGGTGTGACAGTCGTCCAGAACCGTGTGGTCAAACTGGCCCGGCCGAACAGCCGAATTGAATGAAGAGACCGTCTCACCGAGCGCTGCGTGGTCAAGGCCGAGCTTTTCGGCAAGTTCCTCGATGCTGCCGGCCTTGATTGAAGGGAAAAGCGACGGCATGAAAAGTTCAAGCGACCTCGCATCGAAGATGATGTAGGCGATCTGGTCGGGCTGGTTTGCCACGAGGCGCCCCCAGATGGCATAGCGCTTGGGCCAAACATCCTCACCCTCGTCGTAAAAGCGTTTGGCATGCTTGTTGACGACGATACCGAAGACCACACAATCCAGCCGCGTGATGATGCCGCCGTCGAATTTCGGCGCTCGCGCATCGATCGCCACAGCG
Organism: Rhizobium sp. SVR5-9E; assembly: GCF_056755095.1. Classification (NCBI taxonomy): domain Bacteria; kingdom Pseudomonadati; phylum Pseudomonadota; class Alphaproteobacteria; order Hyphomicrobiales; family Rhizobiaceae; genus Rhizobium; species Rhizobium sp. SVR5-9E. Next base: position 54,961 of record NZ_JBNDHS010000033.1, read on the forward strand.
TGACATTGCGTTGGGTCGCCGATCTGTTTGACACCTTGATCGATCAGCATTCTTGTAACCGTCCCGCGATTGTAGGGCGTGCCGCGGATCAAAAAATTCTCGGCGATCTCACCCCAGCCCTGTTTGAGCCATTCGATGTCGGCTTCAAAGCCGCCGCAGGCCGCTACAAGTGCCTTTGCCGGCACGGTCACGTCGCGGCCGGCATGGCGAATGGTGGCGGACGAAAAACGACCGCGTTCAGTCTGGAGGGCGACAGCTTCAGCGTCGTAGACGACATCGACGCCCAAGCCTTCCGCGGTCCGATAGAGGGCGTTCAGCATCGCCCGCCCGCCGCCCAGAAAGAACGAGTTCGTCCGTCCGAGGCTCAAGGTTCCGCCGAGGGAAGGCTGAAACCGCACGCCCTGGTCGACGATCCAGTTCAGCATGTCCTTCGATTCGCGGATCATCATGCGCGCAAGCTTCTCGTCGGTGTTCCCACCGGTCACACGCAATAGGTCATCAAAGAATTCTTCTTCGAGATACGGGCCTGAAAGCGTCTCAGTGGCCGCATCATGGGCACAGCGCATGTTACGGGTATGTCGCGTATTGCCGCCCCGATAGAATTTCGGCGCCTTTTCGACGACGAGCACCTTCGCTCCGTTCCGCGTCGCACTGATTGCAGCGCACAGCGCTGCATTGCCGCCTCCGATGACAAGCACATCATAATTGCGGGAAATATCGATCATTGTCGTATCCGTATGAATACAATTGCATGCAAACGGATACGGCATGATTTGGCGCTTGTCAAATCCGACGCGCTCGTCGGGTTTGGTGATGTCAGCCGGGGGAGATGGTGAGCCTGACCTTCAGGGCTTCTTGAATGTGTTCTGCCGCAAGTGCGCTCGCTCCCTCGCCATCGCGTTTGCGCATCGCCATGATGATCGCATTGTGCTCTCGGGCAGCCGTCGCGGTGCGACCCTCGACGGTAAACGTCGTATCTGGAAGCAGCGCGATATTTTCCTGGAGGTCTTCGACAACCTGACGAAGATAGCGATTGCGGGCAGCCTCGTAGAGACGGGCGTGGAATTCCCGGTTGAGCTGGGCCGCTTTGCGCGCATCACCGGCGGCTTCGGAGAATTCGCGATTGATGCGCTCAAGATTGGCAATTTCCGCTTCTGTCGCATGATGCGCGGCGTAGCGTGCGACAATCCCCTCCAAGGCCTCGCGGATGGCGTAGAGCTCGAAGATTTGCGGCATGGACAGCACGGCGACTGCAACGCCTCGACCGGGAGCGGCCTCAAGCAAACCCTTCTCCTGCAATCTACCGAGCGCTTCGCGTACCGGCGTGCGGCTTACCCCAAGACGGGCGGCCACTTCCTCCTCGCGCAACGCGGTGCCCGGCCGATAAATGCCTTCGCGTATTGCCGTCAGGATAGCTTGATACGTGTTCTGACTGCGTGAGACGGATTGGCTGTCGATTCTTGTCACGATTCTTTTCCGAGGGTCGAAGAGTGGCAAATCTTATTACAGGGGCTAACGATTTTACGAAAGCCGGACTATCCAAGGGCCGCGCAAGGCGTTCCGGAGGTCAAACTGGCACCGCAGGACGTTGATCACGTTTCGGTCGGGCAGCAGGTCCACGTGCGGTTTTCAGCCTTTAGTCAACGAAATACGCCTGAGCTGAATGGCATCATCGCCAGCGTCGCAGCAGACCTCACCGCCGATGAGCGATCCGGGCAACGTTACTATGTCGTCCGCGCTGGGGTTTTGAGGGGAATGGCAGAGGCTTGGCCGGAAAAGAAGCAGCGCGAACTCGCGTGCGTCGTCGAAATCATTCACGAGGAGTTCGAGGATGCCTTGAGGGGAGGGGAGGCGGAGTTCAAGAAGAAGGGCCGCATCTGGAAGATCATTCTCTTCGGCTCCTATGCGCGCGGCACCTGGGTCGATGAACCGCACACGACCAAGGGCTATCGCTCGGACTATGACATCCCGATCATCCATTCACGCCGCGAAGTCGGGGATGCGTTACACCTGGGCCAACCGTTCTTCTTGGATATTCGGCGTGACGGAATTATCCTCTATGAATTCGACCAAACTTCGCTGCCACAGCCTCGAATGCTGTCGAATGAAGAGATTGCGGCGGTTGCCCAGTCTCATTTCAACGCGCGGTTCCACTTGGCGGTCGGCTTTCTTGAAGGCGCGTGTTTCATTTGAAAAGAGGAGATCGAAACCTTGCTGCCTTCAATCTCCAGCAAGCGATAAAGGCAAGCTACAATACGTTTCTCCTAGTGTTCACGAACTATTCGCCGGCCTCCCATAATCTCAATTTGTTGAGGAGCCTTTCCGAGCAATATCAGCAGAAACTCGCCAACCTTTGGCCGCGGGACCGACAAAGATTTATTGCTTGGTTTAACGTCGTCAATGAAGCGTATGTGAAGGCCCGGTATTCGCCGAACTACGCAATCACCGACGAGGCCCTTCAATGGCTCCTAGAGAAAACAAGCGATCTCACGAAAACCATTCAGCATTTATGTCAGGAAAAGGTGAGAGAGACTTGAGCTAGCTGAGGCGTTCGGAATTCATCGGTAAATCACCATCGATAACCTATACTTATCGATGGTGAGAACATCGCCCAAAATCCGCAGCGATGACGGAAGCCAGCACCGGTATCGCTTCTGGTTAACGGTCTCGTTCCCATGATTTCAACGGGTTACCATCGCACCGGATTGCCGATCCAGAGCCGGCTGCGGTACGCGGGGCAGATCCGGTGGCACTGCCGGTTTGGGAGGCGGCCTTGCCTCGGACGACGAGCCTCAATGCCGCCCCGGCCGTGGCAAGCACCTGCGGCAGGGTTCGGTCTCAGGCGCGGGCGAGGATAGTGGCCGACAACGGTGGCAGGGGATGACCACCGTCGCCAAGGCCGAGCCGGTCACCGAGATAATGGTAAAAGGAAAGCCCGAGCTTCTGGCAGGTCTTCATCAGGCCAAGCATGACGTCCCGGGCGACGCGACCGTCGCGGCTCATCGTGCCGCCCGAGATCTTTCGCTTGGTGACGAAGGTGCGCAGGGCATTTTCCGATGCGTTGGTGTGCAGCGGGATGCCGGGATGATCGAGGACCTTCAACATCTCGGCTTTGCGTCGATGCAGCCGCTCAAGCAGCTTGTCGAGCGCCCCATAGCCAGTGCGCAGGCTGAAGATTCGGTCGAACCGTCGTCGGAAGGCCGGAACGGCCCGCGGGGAAGGATTCTGCTTGTAAGCTTTCAGCGCCTTGTAGAAGCGCCAGACGAGATCGCGGACCATGGTGAGCGACCGCTCCTCTTTGGCCGTCGCCGGCATCAGCTTTTGCAGAAGGCGCTCTGCGTGGACCCAACACAGCGCATGATTACCGACACGGAACTGGCCAGCATCGTCGGAGACGATCACCATGTCGCCCACCAGGCCATGATGGCGGATGGCGCCCCAGAGGCCGGCTTCGGCCAGCACGCCGATCTCCTGCCGGTCGAAGATGTCGATGCCCACGCCGGCCAGATGCTCCATGAAAGGCACCTCGTTGCAGAAGTGTTGCGGCTGCAGCGTCTGCAGCCTGGATAAGAGGACCGGATCGCCGCGGCGCTTTTGCAGATAGTCGAAGGCCGCATCATTGAGGACAAAATCCTGGTAGTTGCCGCGCAGCAGCGACAGGAAGTTCAGGCGCGACTTCGACTTCGTGGTGCGGAAGACGGTAAAATGCTCGCCGCCGATCTGGGTCGTATGGAAATTGTCGCGCGCATGGCGGGCGCCGGTATCATCGACCGTCACAAAGGGTGACGACACCAGACCCGCATGCAGCACCGCCGCATCCTCGGCAACAAAGCCATCCAGGTTCCGGGTCAGGAGCCGCAC
>NZ_JBNDHS010000034.1:0-58246 GCF_056755095.1 Rhizobium sp. SVR5-9E
TATTCGATGCACCACCCGTGAACCGTACGGTTCCGGTTCTCGTCCCCATGCCGGCGCCGAAGGCATACTCCTACTCCGTACCCGAAGGCATGGCGGTCGAACCCGGCTCGGTCGTGCAAGTGCCGCTCGGGCCGCGGCAGGTGATCGGCGTCGTCTGGGACGGCGGCGACGAAGGGGTCGATCCGAAGAAGCTCCGGCCGATCACGCATGTCTTCGATTGCCCGCCGCTCACGAAGGAAATGCGGGATTTCATCGACTGGGTTGCGGCATATACGCTGTCGCCGCCCGGCCTTGTCGCCCGAATGGCGCTTCGTGCTCCAAATGCGTTTGAGCCGGAGCCTATGGTGGAGGGGTTGCGCTTCGCCGGCGGCGAGCCGGAACGCATGACGCCTGCGCGAGCGCGGGTGCTCGAGACGGCAGCGGACGGCATTTCCTGGACGCGGTCGGGCCTTGCGCACGCGGCTGGCGTTTCGCTCAGCGTCGTGGATGGTCTCGTCAGCCACGGCTTGTTCGAGGCGATCTTCCTGCCACCGCCGCCCGTGGTCGCAAAACCAGATCCGGATTTTGCGCCGTCGCGCCTGGAAGGGCCGCAAAAGGCTGCAGCCGAAGAGATTCTGACCGAGGTCAGAAAGGGTGAATTTGCGGTTTCGCTAATCGACGGCGTCACGGGCTCGGGCAAGACCGAGGTCTATTTCGAGGCCATAGCCGAGACACTGAGACAAGGAAGGCAGGTGTTGATCCTGCTGCCCGAAATCGCGCTGACAGCGAGTTTCCTCGAGCGCTTTCAGGACCGCTTTGGCGCAAAGCCGGCCGAATGGCACTCCGATCTTGCGCCGCGCATGCGCGAAAAGGTCTGGCGACAGGCAGTCACCGGCGAGGTCCGGGTCGTTGCCGGGGCAAGATCAGCCCTGTTTCTGCCGTTCGAAGACCTGGGCCTCATCATCGTCGACGAGGAGCACGATCCGGCCTACAAGCAGGAAGACCGCGTCTACTACAATGCACGCGACATGGCTGTCGTGCGCGGGCGGATCGGCGATTTCCCGGTCGTTCTGGTGTCGGCGACGCCCTCCGTCGAAAGCCAGGTGAACGGCCAGAGCGGACGCTATAGCACCATTCATCTGCCGACACGTTTTGGTGACGCGGCGTTGCCGGATCTGCACCTCGTCGACATGCGGCGGCATGCTCCGGAAAGGGGTGGCTTTCTCTCGCCTGTCTTGATCCGGGCGATTGGCAAGACCATCGAGAAGAAAGAACAGGCGCTGCTCTTCCTCAATCGTCGCGGCTACGCGCCGCTGACGCTCTGCCGCGTTTGCGGCCATCGTTTCCAGTGCCCGCAATGTTCGAGCTGGCTCGTCGAGCACCGTTTCCGCAGCCAGCTCCAATGCCATCAGTGCGGCCATACGGAGCGGACACCCGAGGCCTGCCCGGAATGCGGAACGCTCGATCATCTCGTCGCCTGCGGGCCGGGAGTCGAGCGCATTGCTGAAGAGGTCGAGCGGCATTTCCCCGAGGCACGAACGATCGTGCTTTCCTCCGATATCATGGGTGGCGTCAAGCGCCTGCGTCTGGAGCTTGATGCGATTGCCAAGGGCGAAGCCGATATCGTCATCGGCACGCAGCTCGTCGCCAAGGGGCATAACTTTCCGCTCATGACCCTAGTCGGCATCGTCGACGCCGATCTCGGTCTTGCCAACGGCGATCCGCGTGCAGCGGAAAGAACCTTCCAGCTTCTTTCCCAAGTGACGGGCCGTGCAGGGCGAACAGGTCTGAAGAGCCATGGGTTGTTGCAGACCTACCAACCGCAGCATCCCGTCATGCAGGCGATTGTCTCCGGTGACGCGGGCGCGTTCTATGAACGCGAGATCTCCGAGCGGGAACGCGCAATTCTGCCGCCTTTCGGACGGCTCGCTTCGATCATCGTTTCCGCTGAAACCCGGCATGATGCGGAAAACCACGCTCGTGGCGTGCGCAATGCCGCCCCGCAGGTCTCCGGCATTTCGGTCCTCGGACCGGCTGAAGCGCCGCTCGCTCTCGTCCGCGGCCGCTACCGCTTCCGCCTGCTCGTTCACGGACGGCGGAATTCCGACATGCAAGCTTTTCTGCGAACCATGCTCGCCCAGGCGCCGAAAGAGCGTGGCTCGGTGCATGTCCAGCTCGACATCGATCCGCAGAGCTTCCTGTGAACGACACTAGCGCCTTACGACGACGGAAGGCCGGCCCGTCGCCCAATCATTCAACTTGCCGCGATGTCTTGCCACCGTTTCCTAACCGCTGGCTTCGTGCCATAAGTCGCCCCAATCATTCAGTGATTTGGGGCTGATTCATGGAGTTTTATTTTCCGGAGACCTTTGGCGAGCAGCTCGCTTTCTGCGCCGCCGCATTCACGGCTCTCGCCGGTTTCGTGATCATGTTCGCACCCGGCTATGCGATGCGGCTTTTCGGTCTGCAGCCTCGCGGCGAGCGTCGGGATGGGTTCGCCGAGCAGCGCTCCATCGGCGGCTTCTATCTCGGCTTCGGCCTTTCGGCGATCATGCTGGCGCAGGACTTCATCTACATGGCGCTCGGCGCGGCTTTCGCGATGGCGGCATTCGCCCGGGTCGTCTCCCTCCTTTCCGATAAGGGGAGTACCGCGCTCAACTATTTACTTTTGGTTGTGCAAGTCGCTCTTGCGGCACTGCCGCTCGGATATTCCTTCGGCTTCTTCGTAACGTAGATTACGACGCTCCGGGCCGTTTGCTCGCGGCGATTTGGGCCATTTTTCGATTTTCCGGTAGAAAATCATTCGAAAGGCACATTCGGACGTTACGCGTGTTGCGAGTCCCGATATCCTATGTTAGACGGACCCCGAATTTCGAAAGAGGTGAGAGGCTTCTCTTGCGCTTTCCGGGGGAAATCAAAAGCGAATTCAAGTGCATGGGCCGATTTACGCCCGTGGCAGGATTCTTGAACTGAAATAGGGGAATTTGTGCCCGTGGCAGACACGTCCCAGCTTACTTCTGGTGTTGCAGAACGCTATGCCTCGTCGCTGTTCGAACTGGCGCTTGAGGAAGGTGCCGTCGAGAGCGTCACGAGGGATCTCGACCGTTTCCAGGCGATGCTGGACGAGAGCGATGATTTGAAGCGCTTCGTTTCAAGCCCTGTCTTTTCGTCCGACGACCAGCTGAAGGCGATCGTTGCCCTCAACGAGAAAGCCGGCTTCGGCGGCTTCTTCGCCAATTTCCTGAAGGTCCTGGCGCGCAACCGCCGCCTCTTTGCCCTTCCGGGCATCATCAGGGCTTTCCGCATCATCGCTGCCAACCAACGCGGCGAAATTTCTGCCGAGGTCACCTCGGCCCATGCGCTCACTCCAGCGCAGGAAACCGAATTGAAGGCGGCGCTAAAGGGCGTCACCGGCAAAGACGTGGCGATTGCCGTCACGGTTGATCCGTCAATTCTTGGTGGTCTGATCGTGAAGGTCGGGTCCCGTCAGATTGATACGTCGCTTCGCACCAAACTTTCTACCCTCAAGCTTGCATTGAAAGAGGTTGGCTGATGGACATCCGCGCCGCGGAAATTTCCGCAATTCTCAAAGATCAAATCAAAAATTTCGGTAAAGAGGCAGAAGTCTCGGAAGTCGGCCAGGTGCTTTCTGTCGGTGACGGTATTGCTCGCGTTTACGGTCTGGACAATGTTCAGGCGGGCGAAATGGTCGAGTTTCCGGGCGGCGTCCGCGGCATGGCGCTGAACCTCGAGTCTGACAACGTCGGTGTTGTTATCTTCGGTTCGGACCGTGACATCAAGGAAGGCGACGTCGTCAAGCGGACCGGCGCCATCGTCGACGTTCCGGTTGGTCCGGAGCTGCTCGGCCGCGTCGTCGACGCTCTTGGCAATCCGATTGACGGCAAGGGCCCGATCAATGCGACACGCCGCTCGCGCGTTGACATCAAGGCTCCTGGCATTATTCCGCGCAAGTCGGTTCATGAGCCGATGTCGACCGGTCTCAAGGCCATCGACGCACTCATCCCGGTCGGCCGCGGCCAGCGCGAACTGGTCATCGGCGACCGCCAGACCGGCAAAACCGCGATCATCCTCGACACGATCCTGAACCAGAAGGCCATCCACGACTCCGGTCCAGAGGGTGAGAAGCTTTACTGCGTCTACGTTGCCGTCGGCCAGAAGCGCTCCACGGTTGCCCAGTTCGTCAAGGTTCTCGAAGAGCGCGGCGCCCTGAAGTATTCGATCATCGTTGCCGCAACGGCTTCCGATCCGGCTCCGATGCAGTATCTCGCGCCGTTTGCCGGCTGCACCATGGGCGAATATTTCCGCGACAACGGCCAGCATGCCTTGATCGGCTACGACGACCTGTCCAAGCAGGCTGTTTCCTACCGTCAGATGTCGCTGCTGCTGCGCCGTCCGCCGGGCCGCGAAGCCTATCCGGGCGACGTCTTCTATCTGCACTCGCGTCTCCTCGAGCGCGCTGCAAAGATGAGCGACGCGGCTGGCGCCGGTTCGCTGACTGCTCTGCCGGTCATCGAAACGCAGGGCAACGACGTTTCGGCGTTTATCCCGACCAACGTGATTTCGATCACCGACGGCCAGATCTTCCTCGAGACCGACCTGTTCTATCAGGGCATCCGTCCGGCTGTTAACGTCGGTCTGTCGGTTTCGCGCGTCGGCTCCGCCGCACAGATCAAGGCGATGAAGCAGGTTGCCGGCTCGATCAAGGGCGAGCTCGCCCAGTATCGCGAAATGGCCGCCTTCGCCCAGTTCGGTTCGGACCTCGATGCTGCGACACAGCGCCTGCTGAACCGTGGTGCCCGCCTGACCGAGCTCCTGAAGCAGCCGCAGTTCTCGCCGCTGAAGACGGAAGAGCAGGTCGCGGTTATCTTCGCCGGCGTCAACGGCTACCTCGACAAGCTTCCGGTCGCTCAGGTCGGCAAGTTCGAACAGGCTCTGCTGTCGTATCTCCGCTCTGAAGGCTCGGCCATCCTCGACACGATTCGGACGGAAAAGGCGATCAGCGACGACACCCGGAGCAAGCTCACCGCTGCTCTCGATACGTTCGCGAAGTCTTTTGCCTGATCGAACTCAATTAGGACGGACAACGGATGCCTTCACTTAAGGATCTGAAAAACCGGATTGCCTCGGTCAAGGCGACGCAGAAGATCACCAAGGCGATGAAAATGGTCGCCGCGGCAAAGCTTCGGCGTGCGCAGGAGGCGGCCGAGGCCGCTCGGCCTTATTCGGAGCGCATGGCGGCGGTTCTTTCGAACATCGCTAGCGCGGTTACCGATGCCGATGATGCACCCGCACTCATGACCGGTACTGGCAAGGATCAGGTTCATCTGCTCGTTGTCTGCACCGCCGAGCGTGGCCTCTGCGGCGCTTTCAATTCGCAGATCGCGCGTTTCGCGCGCGATCATACTCGCAAGCTCGTTGCCGAAGGCAAGACCGTCAAGATCTTTACCGTCGGCAAGAAGGGCTACGACATTCTTCGCCGCGAATTTTCCTCGCTCATCGTCGAGCGCAAGGAACTTCGTGACGTGAAGCGCGTCGGGTTCGAGAATGCCGACCAGATCGGCAAGCGTGTCATCGAGATGTTCGAAGCCGGCGAGTTCGACGTTTGCACGTTGTTCTACTCCCAGTTCAAATCGGTCATTTCGCAGATTCCAACGGCTCAACAGCTGATCCCGGCTTCCGCCCCGACTGGCGTCGTCGAGGATGCTGAACATGCGGGCGCGGTTTACGAATACGAGCCGGATCCGGCATCGATTCTGAGCGAATTGATCCCGCGCAACATCTCGGTCCAGATTTTCCGGGCGCTCCTTGAGAACGTCGCCGGCGAAATGGGCGCCAAGATGAGCGCCATGGACAACGCGACACGCAATGCCGGTGAGATGATCAACAAATTGACGCTCAGCTACAACCGCCAGCGTCAGGCTCAGATCACCAAGGAACTCATTGAAATCATTTCGGGCGCCGAAGCGCTCTGAGGCTAGAGAAAGAGGGTAAGAAAATGGCTAGGGCAGCTACCCCGAAGGCGGCAGCGAAGACCGCCGCTATGAAGACCGCCACAGGCTCTGTCGGCAAGGTCACACAGGTTATCGGCGCCGTCGTCGACGTTGCTTTCGAGGGCGAACTGCCGGCGATTTTGAACGCGCTCGAAACGACCAATGCCGGCCACCGCCTGGTTCTCGAAGTCGCTCAGCACCTCGGTGAGAACGAAGTCCGCACGATCGCCATGGACTCGACCGAAGGTCTCGTACGCGGTCAGCAGGTCGCCGATACCGGCGCTCCGATCTCCGTTCCGGTCGGTCCGGAAACGCTCGGCCGCATCATGAACGTCATCGGCGAGCCGGTCGACGAAGCCGGTCCGCTGGTCACGGCTACGAAGCGCGCGATCCATCAGGATGCGCCGGCTTACGTGGATCAGTCGACGGAAGCGCAGATCCTCGTCACCGGCATCAAGGTCGTTGACCTTCTGGCGCCTTACGCCAAGGGCGGCAAGATCGGCCTCTTCGGCGGTGCAGGCGTCGGCAAGACCGTTCTCATCATGGAACTGATCAACAACGTCGCCAAGGCGCACGGTGGTTACTCGGTATTTGCAGGCGTGGGCGAACGTACCCGCGAAGGCAATGACCTCTACCACGAAATGATCGAATCCGGCGTGAACAAGCACGGCGGCGGCGAAGGCTCGAAGGCAGCGCTCGTTTACGGCCAGATGAACGAACCGCCGGGCGCCCGCGCACGTGTGGCTCTGACCGGTCTGACGGTTGCGGAAAACTTCCGTGACCAGGGCCAGGACGTGCTGTTCTTCGTCGACAACATCTTCCGCTTCACCCAGGCCGGCTCGGAAGTGTCGGCTCTGCTCGGCCGTATTCCTTCGGCCGTCGGGTATCAGCCGACGCTCGCAACGGACATGGGCCAGATGCAGGAGCGTATTACGACCACGACGACCGGCTCGATCACCTCGGTTCAGGCGATTTACGTTCCGGCCGACGACTTGACCGACCCGGCTCCGGCAACCTCGTTCGCGCACCTGGACGCAACGACGGTTCTGTCGCGTTCGATCGCTGAAAAGGGTATCTACCCGGCTGTCGACCCGCTCGACTCCACCTCGCGCATGCTCGACCCGATGGTGGTCGGCGAAGAACACTACGAGATCGCTCGTAAAGTCCAGTCGACGCTGCAGCGCTACAAGTCCCTGCAGGACATCATCGCGATCCTGGGCATGGACGAGCTCTCCGAAGAGGACAAGCTGTCCGTTGCCCGCGCCCGCAAGATCGAGCGCTTCCTGTCGCAGCCGTTCTTCGTTGCGGAAGTCTTCACCGGCTCGCCGGGCAAGCTGGTTGCTCTCGAAGACACGATCAAGGGCTTCAAGGGTCTCGTCAACGGCGAGTATGACGACCTTCCGGAAGCAGCCTTCTACATGGTCGGCTCGATCGAGGAAGCCATCGAGAAGGCCAAGAAGCTCTCCGCAGCCGCTTGATGAACGAAGCTGATCACGAGGTTTTCTGCTGCGACTCCCTGAGGGAAGTCGTGGCAGAACTTCCCGCTCCAGCAGCGCCGACCGTTTACAGGGCGGACAACGGCGTGCTGATGATGGTGGTGGGCTTGGTCCAGACTGAGGAAGGTCTCGGATATCTCGATCAGGCAATACTGCATTGCCCGTTCTGCGGGACCAAACTGCAAGATGCAAAAGCCATAGCCGAGAAGGTGAATCACTGATGGCTGACAATTTCAATTTTGAACTCGTATCTCCGGAGCGCATACTTCTGTCGGAGATGGTGACGGAAGTTGTCATTCCGGCAACCGAGGGCGACATGACCGTTATGGCGCACCACGCCCCGACGATGACGACCATCAAGCCGGGCATCGTCAGCGTGCGCTCCCGCGACGGCTCCAAGCAGGACTACGTCGTTTTCGGTGGCTTCGCGGACATTCTGCCGACAGGCTGCACGCTGCTTGCGGAATCTGCCGTTGCGATCGAGGATTTGCGCAAGGACGAGCTCACCCGCCGCATCGAGACCGTGAAGGCGGAACTCGAGGACGCCCTCTCCGAGGAACACAGGTCGAGGCTCGAGCATCTGATCATGGAACTCTCGCATCTGCGCGGCGTCGTAGAGGAGTAATCTCAATCACCGGAAGTGACCGGAGCGGCCTTAACAGGCCGCTTTTTTTCGCGGTAATGTCTGCTCAACGCGGAAGAGCCTTGGCCCTGAGAAGCACCGGCCGTTCGATAAAAACATAGCTGAATGTCGCTACGGCGAACACGAGTGCTGTAGCCACGAGCGACCAGAGCAGCCATCCGAAAAGCAGGTCGCCGCCGAGCGGACCGAATGCCGAGGGAAAGATCGCTTTCATCGCTGAAATGATCGGATCTTGCCAGAGGTAGATGCCGAACGAGATCTTTGCGATAAAGCCGATCGCGCGATGATCGAGAACATCGCCAAGCCGAAGCGAGTGCGCCAGCGCAACAAGCGTCAGCGCGACAGCGGCCGGAAAAAGCGGGAAGTCATAGGGTATGCCAAGCCAGCCGTAGGCCTCCCATGTCCCGCCGGAAGCAGAGGCGAGGGCAGTGGCGGCGCCTGCCATTCCCAGAGAGGCGAGAACGTCGAAGAAAGCTGCTTTCCGTCGCGGCAGCATTGTCTCGATGCCCGATGCGAGGACGCCAAGCGCGAATATCGAGAAAAAGCCGATCGGATTGTAGCGCGGCATCCATTCCTTCGCTCCGCCCAGCATTCCGAACGCCCAGCCGCGTCGCAGGTCGTCCGGCTGCAGGTTGTTGACGATCAGCCAGTGCACGGCAAGAACCGCGGCAATGACACCAAGCCAGAGGAGACGCGTGGCGAAGCGCGGCAGCGCGCGGCCAAGGCGATAAAGTGCAAACATGCCTAGCGGCAGCAGCACGTAGCAGGTCGCCTCGAACGGAATGGACCAAAGCGGTCCGTTTCCCTCGACAGGAAAGAAGGTTCGCCAATGCCACTGGCTCATCAGCAGAAAGCCGGCGGCAAAACGAATGGCAAGGTCGGCCGTCAGCGGATGTCCGAACAGCGTGACGCTCAAAATGAAGCCGGCGGTCAGCGCCACCCAGAAGCCCGGCAGGATGCGAGCTGCCCGGCGCACCACATAGGTCTTCATGTCCGGCATCGGGCGCCGCCCATCCAGCGCAGACCAGAAGGGCCGTGCCAGGAGGTAGCCGCTCAGGACGAAGAAGATCGCCACGCCAAAATTGCCGAAGCGGGCAACGACCAGAGCTGATTGGACGCCAGGGTTCACCTGGCTGATGTCTATCCGCAAGACGAGGTGGTGAACGAGCACCAGCAAGCAGGCGGCTGCGCGCATCGCATCCGGGCCGGCCAGCCTTCCGTCTCTCTGCATCAGCGCCTCGCCTGTCTGGTTCGCATCAGGCCTAGGCCATGATAACGGACGGAACAAGGGGCAGAGCACGCTTCACTTACGCTGCGGCGGCACGTGTCAGCATGTAGCTATCCAGAGCGGCAGCCTCGTCCTTTGCCAGATATAGCCCTTTCTTGGATCGTCGCCACAGGACGTCTTCGGCGGTGATGGCCCATTCGTGCTGGACGAGATAGCCGACCTCGGCCTCGTAGAGATCGGATCCGAAGCAGCGGCCGAGGTCTCCAAGCGACTTCGCCTGCCCGAGCAGCACGCTGGCCCGGGTGCCGTAGCGGCGCGTCAGACGGCGGGCATGCGGATCGGCCAGGAACGGATAGGCCGCCTTGAGCGTTGCGACCTGCGCCTCGTAGCCCTGCACCGGAAAGTCGCCGCCCGGCAGATGGCTGTTGGCCGTCCACGGGCTAGCCTTTTCGCCGATCGCCGCGCCGATCTTTTCCAGCGCATGTTCCGACAGCCGCCGGTAGGTGGTCAGCTTGCCGCCGAAGACGTTGAGCAGCGGTGCGGCACCGGCCTCGCCCTCCACCTTCAGCACATAGTCGCGTGTCGCCTCCTGCGCCTTCGAGGCGCCGTCGTCATAGAGCGGCCGCACCGCCGAATAGCTCCAGACGATATCTTCCGGCTTCACCGGTTCGTTGAAATATTCGCTGGCGGCGGCGCACAGATAGCCGGTCTCCTCGTCGGAGATCCGGACAGCCTGCGGATCGCCGCCATAGTCGCGATCGGTGGTGCCGATCAGCGTGAAATCCTCCTCGTAGGGAATGGCGAAGATGATGCGGTTGTCGGGGTTCTGGAAGAAATAGGCGCGCGGCCCCTCGAACTTCTTCCGGACGACGATGTGGCTGCCCTGCACGAGGCGCACATGCCGGGCCTCGTTCTGGCCGAAAGCGGCGCGCAGCAGCTGATCGACCCAGGGGCCGGCGGCATTGACCAGCATGCGGGCCCGATGGCGGCGGTTCTCGCCGGTCAGCATGTTCACGCTGTCGATCTCCCACAGGCCGTTCTCGCGGCGGGCCGAGACCACCTTGGTGCGCGGCATAATCAGCGCCCCGCGGTCGGCGGCATCGCGGGCATTCAGCACCACCAGCCGGGCATCGTCGACCCAGCCGTCGGAATATTCGAAGGCCTTGGCAAACACCGGCTTCAGCGGCTTGCCGGCCGGGTCGCGGCGAAGGTCAAGCACCGCCGTCGGCGGCAACAGCCGGCGGCCGCCGAGATGGTCGTAGAGGAACAGCCCGAGACGGATCAGCCAGGCCGGCCGGATGCCGCCCGTCTGGTAGGGCAGCACGAAGCGCAGCGGCCAGATGATGTGCGGCGCCATCGCCCACAAGACCTCGCGCTCCATCAGCGATTCGCGCACCAGCCGGAACTCGTAATGCTCGAGATAGCGCAGCCCGCCATGGATCAGCTTGGTCGCCCCCGACGAGGTCCCCGAGGCGAAATCGCCCATCTCCGCCAAGGCCACCGAATAGCCGCGCCCCGCCGCATCCCGCGCGATCCCGCAGCCGTTGATCCCGCCCCCGATCACGAATAGGTCGAAGATCTCGCTGTCCACAATTGTTCTCCAAGGCTAACGCCGTAAAACGAAAGTGAAATAGCGCCTAAAATGAAATAAATCGAATGTCAAACGAACATTTTATGACCACGTCTTTCCTGCGGTCTCGATGAGATTGATGCCGCTTTCCGAACAGATCTTCCTCAGCGGTTCAACGTCGCAGTCGTCGGTAACGAAAGTGTGGACCTGGGACAGATGGCCGATGCGCACGGGGGCGGTGCGATCGAATTTCGTCGAGTCGGCAACGAGAACAACGTGGCGCGCATTCGCCATGATGGCCTGCGCGACCTTCACTTCGCGGAAATCGAAATCAAGAAGCGCTCCGTCCGGATCGATTGCGGAAGCGCCGATGACAGCGTAATCGACCTTGAATTGCCGGATGAAATCAACGGCCGCTTCACCGACGATACCGCCGTCCGAATGACGTACGACGCCGCCGGCAATGACCACCTCGATGGAGGGAAACATTCGCAATCGATTGGCGACATTGATGTTATTGGTGATCACCATCAATTCCCGGTGATCAACCAGCGCCTCCCCCACGGCTTCCGTCGTCGTCCCGATATTGATGAAGAGCGAGACGTTGTTCGGAATGAGTTCAGCCGTCGCGCGGCCGATCGCGAGCTTCTCGGCAGCAGCGATCGAGCGGCGTGCTTCGTATTTCACGTTTGCCGTCCCGGCCGGAAAGATCGCTCCGCCATGAATGCGCGTCAGCACACGCCCGTCACACAGGTCGTTCAGATCCTTGCGGATGGTCTGCGGCGTGACGGAAAAGCGCGCTGCAAGGTCTTCGACCAGCACGCGGCCTTCCGCCTTGGCGATATCGAGGATTTCCGTCTGGCGCCCGGACAGAAACATGGCTTCGCCTCCCTTTCTTTCGTTTGGCCGGATCATATGTTAAAGCGAAAATTGCGCAATCGGCGACTGGCTGCCGAGGCCCGGAGGATCCAGGGGTGTTTCATCCCAAGCTGTTTGAAAATCGCAATGTTGTCGTAACCGGCGCCGGCCGCGGCATCGGTCTTGAAGTTGCTCGACAGTTCCTGGATTGCGGTGCCCATGTTCTGGTTCACACCGGACGGGACGGGGAGCGAGAGTTGCCGGATTTCCTGCTGACTGCGGAACAGGAGCGACGCGCCATTCTCGTCGCAGGCGATTTTCTGGCGCCGGGCGGCACGGCCGCTTTCGCTGCGAAAGCAATGGATAAGTTCGGCGCCGTGCACGTACTCGTCAACAATGCCGGCACGATGGTTGGCCGGTTTCCGGCTGCAGAGTTGACGGACGAGGAATACCATACGGTCGTAAAGCTCAACCAGACATCCGTGGTGGAGCTCACCCGCGCGCTTCTGCCGGCGTTGCGGGCAGCCCACGGTGCGGCGATCGTCAACACGGTTTCCATCTCGGCGCTGACCGGCGGCAGTCCTGGCTCGGCAATCTATTCCGCCTCGAAGGCTTTCGTCTCCACCTATTCCAAGGCGCTCGCACGTGAACTCGCGCCAGATGGCATCCGGGTCAATTGCGTATCGCCGGGTACCATCGAAACCGATTTTCACGAGCGCTATTCATCGCGCGAGAAGCTGGAGCAGACCCGCAAGACGATCCCGCTTCAACGCCTCGGCATAGCGGAGGATTGCGCACCCGCCTACCTCTTCCTGGCTGCGCCATCGCTTTCCGGTTACATCACCGGGCAGGTGCTCGAGGTCAACGGCGGCCAGCTTATCTGCTGATTTGCTTGGACTTTTTTTGGCATTTCACCAATTAGGCCCAACGTCGAGGTGCGGATGTGATATCGCTCTCGTTTATCTGGGGTTAACATATTAGAGAGTCATAATGCCGAAGACTGAGCCGGGGGGGACCGGTCAGGAACTGCAAAAGCTTGCCGCCAAGGCCATTGAGGCGAGCGACCTGCTCAAAGCGATGGCGCATCAAACCAGGCTTCTCATTCTTTGCATTCTCGCCAAGGAAGAAAAAACGGTTAGTCAAATCGAAGCATTGCTTGGCGTGCAGCAAGCCATGGTGTCGCAGCAGCTCGCGCGGCTTCGCATGGAAGGCCTGGTGAATACGCGCCGGGCGGGCCGGCTCGTGTATTACAGTATCGGCAATCCCAAGGTGACGACTTTTCTCGATTCGCTATTCGGGATGCTAGATATGTCGGACGCTGGCTGACCTGTTCTTGCGATTGTTGACGGCTAAGGCCAAAGATGGCTTGCTCCGAAGTCGGTGGGAGGCCAGATGCTCGACAAGCTTGAATTCTTCATCGCCCTTGCCAACGAAAAGCACTTCGGCCGTGCCGCCGAAGAGTGCGGCATATCGCAGCCGACGCTGTCGGCCGCCATTCGGCAACTCGAAGACCAGCTCGGCGTCATGCTGGTACAGCGAGGCTCACGCTTTCAGGGCCTGACCCCTGAAGGCCAGCGTGTGCTTGAGTGGGCTCGCCGCATCGTTGGCGACACCCGCACCATGCGCGAGGAGATGCGCGCGGCCCGCAAGGGCCTCTCCGGCCATCTGCGGATCGCCTCCATCCCGACGGCGCTTGCCATGCTGCCGAGGATCACTACGCCTTTTCAGGAGCGGCATCCGGACGTCACCTTCTCGATCGTCTCGCGCAATTCGCTGCAGGTGTTGAGCATGCTCGAAAATCTCGAGATCGATGCCGGCGTCACCTATCTTGAAAACGAGCCGCTGGGGCGCGTGACGACCGTGCCTCTCTATGCTGAGCGCTATAATCTCATCACGGCCGCAGGCAGTCCGCTTTCCGATCGCGAAACCGTGACATGGCACGAAGTCGGCAATCTTCGGCTTTGCCTATTGACTGCGGACATGCAGAACCGCCGCATCATCAATCGGCATCTATCCGAAGCCGGTGCGACCGCACATCCGTCCCTGGAATCGGGATCGATGATCGTGCTTTTCTCGCATGTGCGCACCGGGCGCTGGGCGAGCATCATGCCGCGGAATGTGGCCGAATCCTTCGGCTTCCCGGCGGAAATCCGCATGATCCCGATCGTCGAGCCAGAGGCCGATCATCTGGTCGGTCTGGTGGCGACGCATCGTGAGCCGTTCACGCCGCTCGTCTCCGCGCTGTTGCATGAGGCGCGGATACTCGCAGAAAGCGAAGATCTTCGATAGAAAAATCCTATCAAGCAACGGGACGGCTTTATTGATTACCTGCATGTTCCCTGAGAAACTTCCTCCACGATGTCATACCAAGTTCGGGGGAGCTGGTGTGGCGGTTGATAAAGGGAAGCCCTGGGAGGCCTGCCATAATGAATGCCCATGTCGCCACTGGCGATATTGCCGAGCGCACGCGCGCGATCGTCTCGAACCTTCGCTCTCTGGAAGGCCCGCTTCTTCCCATCTTGCATGAAATCCAGGATGAATTCGGTTATGTGCCGCAGGAAGCGCTTCCTGTTATCGCGCAGGAACTGAATCTCTCTCGCGCCGAAGTGCACGGTGTGATGACCTTCTATCACGATTTCCGCGACCATCCCGCCGGGCGTCATGTGCTGAAGCTCTGTCGTGCCGAGGCCTGTCAGTCCATGGGTGGCGACGCCGTGGCTGAGCGTATCAAATCTCTGCTGGGGATCGATTTCCATCAGACGGCTCTCGATGGCAGCGTCACGCTGGAACCCGTTTATTGTCTCGGGCTCTGTGCCTGTTCGCCAGCGGCGATGCTGGACGGCGAACCGCATGGCCGAATCGACGACGATGTGATTGCTGAGATCGTCGCGGAGGTGCGGGCATGACCGTCAGGATTTACATCCCGCGCGATGCGGGCGCACTTTCTCTTGGGGCCGAAAAGGTTGCAAGAGCGATCGCACAGGAAATCTCGGCGCGCGGCATCGATGCGAAGATCGTCCGCAACGGTTCGCGTGGTATGTTCTGGCTGGAGCCTCTGGTCGAGGTCGAGGTTTCCGGCAAGCGAATCGGCTATGGCCCGGTCACGGCCAAGGATGTGTCGCTGCTGTTTGATGCCGGCCTTGTGAACGGCGGTAGCCACGAGCTCTGTCTGGGGGAGGTCGAAAGCCTCCCATTCCTCAAGGAACAGACCCGCCTGACCTTCGCGCGCTGCGGCATTACCGATCCGCTTTCACTGGAAGATTATGAGGCGCATGGCGGCCTTGCCGGACTCCGCCGGGCAGTGGCGATGGCCCCTACAGACGTGGTCAGGGAGGTCACCGATTCGGGCCTTCGCGGACGTGGCGGCGCGGGCTTTCCGACCGGCATCAAGTGGAAGACGGTTCTGGATGCTGCGGGTGACCGGAAATACATCGTCTGCAATGCCGACGAAGGCGACAGCGGCACATTCGCAGACCGCATGATCATGGAGGGCGATCCCTTCGTGCTGGTCGAAGGCATGGCGATTTCCGGGCTGGCGACGGGCGCCACAAAGGGTTTCGTCTATACGCGTTCGGAATATCCGCATGCGATTGCGACAATGACGGAGGCCGTCGAGATCGCCCGCCGGGCGGGCATTCTGGGACCGTCCGTGCTCGGTTCCGGCTGCGCTTTCGATATCGAGGTCCGGACAGGCGCGGGCGCCTATGTCTGCGGCGAGGAAACGTCGTTGCTGAATAGCCTGGAAGGCAAGCGCGGCGTCGTGCGCGCCAAGCCGCCGCTGCCGGCACACAAGGGGCTTTTCGACTGTCCCACCGTCATCAATAACGTGATCTCGCTCGCCTCCGTGCCGATCATCCTCGACAAGGGGGCGGCTTTCTACCGCGATTTCGGCATGGGGCGCTCGCGCGGCACGATCCCGATCCAGATCGCCGGGAACGTCAAGCATCGAGGGCTTTACGAGGCGGCTTTCGGCCTGTCGCTCGGCGACATCGTCGACAGGATCGGTGGCGGCACGGCGACCGGGCGGCCGGTGAAAGCGGTCCAGGTCGGCGGTCCGCTTGGCGCCTATTTTCCGCGCGCGCTCTTCGACACGCCCTTTGACTATGAATCCTTTGCCGCCAAGGATGGCCTCATCGGGCATGCCGGCATCGTCGTGTTCGACGACACGGCCGACATGCTGAAGCAGGCGCGCTTCGCCATGGAGTTCTGCGCCATTGAGAGTTGCGGCAAGTGCACGCCCTGCCGTATCGGTTCGACGCGCGGCGTTGAAACGCTGGACAAGATCGCCAAGAACATCGAGCCGCAAAAGCAGCTCGAGCTCGTCACCGACCTCTGCAACACGATGAAGTTCGGATCGCTTTGCGCGCTCGGAGGCTTCACCCCTTATCCGGTGATGAGCGCGATCAATCATTTTCCGGACGATTTTCGCCCGTCGCCAATAGCAGAAGCCGCGGAATAGGAGCGGACGACCATGAACGCCTTGCCCGAGTTCAAAACGCTCATTGAAGAAACCGACTACGGTACTCCGGCTTCCTCTTCCGAGAAGATGGTGACGCTGACCGTCGACGGCAGGCCAATCACCGTGCCCGAGGGCACGTCCGTCATGCGCGCCTCGATGGAGGCCGGAGTCGAGATACCGAAGCTCTGCGCCACCGACATGATCGATGCCTTCGGTTCGTGCCGCGTTTGCCTGGTCGAGATCGAAGGCCGCGGCGGCACGCCGGCATCCTGCACGACGCCAGTCGGCGACGGCATGGTGGTGCACACTCAGTCGGACCGGCTGAACGCGATCCGGCGCGGCGTGATGGAGCTTTACGTTTCCGACCATCCGAGCGCGTGGGGCGGATCAGCCGGTACGGGTGCCGGAACTGGCGCGAGCGAATTCGACAAGGTCATCGCGTCGGTCGGCCTGACCGAGAACCGCTACGGCATCGATGGCCGCAATCATGTGGCGCCGGGCAACGGCTCCCTCACCATCGACTACATGGTACGCGACGAATCGAACCCGTATTTCACCTACGATCCGTCGCAGTGCATCGTCTGCTCGCGTTGCGTGCGCGCCTGCGAAGAGGTGCAAGGCACCTTCGCGCTGACCATCGAAGGTCGCGGTTTCGAGAGCCGCATGACCGCTGGCATGCACCAGCCCTTCCTCGAAAGCGAATGCGTCTCCTGCGGCGCCTGTGTGCAGGCCTGTCCGACCGATGCGCTGCGCGAAAAGACCGTGCTTGAGATGGGCATGCCGGAACATTCGGTGGTGACCACCTGCGCTTATTGCGGCGTCGGCTGCTCCTTCAAAGCTGAGATGAAGGGCGAGGAGTTGGTGCGGATGGTGCCCTGGAAGGATGGGCAGGCCAATCGCGGGCATTCCTGTGTCAAGGGCCGCTTCGCCTATGGCTACTCCACGCATAAGGACCGCATCCTCAATCCGATGATCCGCGAAAAGATCACCGATCCTTGGCGGGAGGTAAGCTGGGAAGAGGCTTTCGCGCACGTAGCATCGGAATTCCGCCGTATCCAGTATCAGTACGGCCGCGATTCGGTCGGCGGCATCACGTCGTCGCGCTGCACGAATGAGGAGACATTCCTCGTCCAGAAGCTGGTCCGCGCCGGCTTCGGCAACAACAACGTCGATACCTGCGCGCGCGTCTGCCATTCGCCGACGGGCTACGGACTAGGTCAGGCTTTCGGCACGTCGGCGGGCACGCAGGATTTCGACAGCGTCGAGCATTCGGACGTGGTGATCGTTATCGGTGCCAACCCGACGGATGGCCACCCGGTTTTTGCGTCGCGCCTGAAGAAGCGGCTGCGGCAGGGCGCGAAGCTGATCGTTATCGACCCGCGGCGCATTGATCTCGTACGCACGCCCCACGTTGAGGCTGCCTATCACCTGCCGTTGCAGCCGGGCACCAATGTAGCGGTGTTGACTGCATTGGCGCATGTGATTGTCACCGAAGGCCTCTACGACGAAAAGTTCATCCGCGAGCGCTGCGACTGGTCCGAATTCGAGGACTGGGCGGCTTTCGTTGCCGAGCCTTATCACAGCCCTGAAGAGATGGAGAAGTTCACCGGCGTTCCGGCCGAGGAGCTGCGTGGTGCTGCCCGGCTTTATGCACGTGGCGGCAATGGCGCGATCTACTACGGTCTTGGGGTCACCGAACATAGCCAGGGCTCCACGACCGTCATGGCGATCGCCAACCTTGCGATGGCGACCGGTAATATCGGGCGTCCGGGCGTCGGCGTTAATCCGCTGCGCGGCCAGAACAATGTGCAGGGCTCCTGCGATATGGGTTCCTTCCCGCATGAGCTGCCTGGCTATCGCCATATCTCTGACGATGCGACACGCGATATCTTTGAGAAGATGTGGGGTGTCAAACTCAACAGCGAACCCGGCCTTCGGATTCCGAACATGCTGGATGCGGCGGTTGATGGCACGTTCAAGGGCTTGTACGTCCAGGGCGAGGACATTCTCCAATCCGACCCGGATACCAAGCACGTGGCAGCCGGTCTGGCAGCGATGGAATGCGTCGTCGTTCAGGACCTCTTCCTGAACGAGACGGCAAACTATGCCCACGTCTTCCTGCCGGGATCGACATTCCTTGAAAAGGACGGCACCTTCACCAATGCCGAGCGCCGCATCAACCGCGTGCGCAAAGTCATGACGCCGCGCAACGGCTATGGTGATTGGGAAGTGACCCAGAAAATGGCGCAAGCCATGGGCCTTGCCTGGAATTACACCCATCCGTCCGAGATCATGGACGAGATTGCCGCGACGACGCCGAGCTTCGCGCTGGTTTCCTACGACTACCTGGAGAAGGTTGGTTCCGTGCAGTGGCCTTGCAACGAAAAGTTCCCGCAGGGCTCGCCGATCATGCACGTGAACGGTTTTGTTCGCGGCAAGGGCAAGTTCATCCGCACGGAATACGTAGCAACCGACGAGCGCACCGGCCCGCGCTTCCCGCTGCTTCTGACGACTGGCCGCATCCTCAGCCAGTATAATGTCGGCGCGCAGACGCGGCGTACCGACAACGTCGTCTGGCACGCCGAGGACCGGCTGGAGATCCATCCGCATGATGCCGAAATGCGCGGCATTCGCGATGGCGACTGGGTGAAGCTCGCCAGCCGCTCCGGCGATACGACGCTTCGGGCGCTGATCACCGACCGGGTCGCGCCGGGCGTCGTCTATACCACCTTCCATCATCCGAACACGCAGGCGAACGTCATCACCACCGACTTTTCCGACTGGGCGACGAACTGTCCGGAATACAAGGTGACGGCAGTCCAGGTCTCGCCGTCGAACGGCCCCACGGAATGGCAGATCGAGTATGACGAGCAGGCGCGCCAAAGCCGTCGCATCGCCGGCAAGCTGGAAGCTGCCGAATGATGGAAAGGCGGCCGACGCGCATTTCCGCCAATCGCATCGCCCGCAAGGGCGGTGTCGTCGCGCCGGGCCAGCGTATTGTGCCGGAAGAAATGCCGGTCGCCTTTTCCTATGGCGGCACATCACATGCCGTAATGATGGCGACGCCGGACGATCTGGTAGATTTCGCCGTCGGCTTCAGTCTGACGGAAGGCATAATCAAAGACGCTGATCAAATTTCCGCAATCGAGATCATCGATAACGAGCAGGGCATCGATGTCCAGGTGACGCTGGCCGACGATGTTGCGGATGCTTTGCGGGCGCGCCGCCGCAGCATGGCGGGACCGGTCGGATGCGGGCTGTGCGGGATCGAGTCGATCGAGCAAGCCGTTCGCCAGGTGCCCGATGTTTCAGCCGCCGGGCTCAAGCTCACGCATCGCGATATCGTGAACGCCGTCTCGCTTCTCAATGACGCGCAACCGCTGCACCGGGAGACACGCGCGGTTCACGGAGCCGGTTTCTACATTCCCGGCCAGGGCCTGCTGGCCGTCCGCGAGGATGTTGGCAGGCACAACGCACTCGACAAGCTCTGTGGCGCCGTCATTCGCGCGCAGAGAAACGGCTCGAGCGGAGCCGTCGCCGTTACGAGCCGGCTTTCGGTCGAGATGGTGCAGAAAGCGGCCATCCTCGGGAGCTCCGTCCTTATCGCGATTTCCGCGCCCACGGCCCTCGCCATCCGCACGGCGGAGCAGGCCGGAATGACGCTGGTTGCGCTGGTGCGGGGCGACGATTTTGAGATTTTCACCCACCCGCAGCGCATATTGCCCGAAAGCATTGCCGATGTCGCATGATACCCATTCCAAGCTCGTTTATATGGCCAACCAGATAGCGACCTTTTTCAAGAGCCAGCCTGAAAGCGAGGCGGTTCAAGGTGTTGCCACCCATATCAACAAATTCTGGGAGCCGCGCATGCGGCGGCAATTATTCGAAATTCTAGATAACGATAACAATGGCTTGGATACGCTCGTAATCCAGGCTGCACCTCTGATCCGCAAGCCTGAGCCGGCGGAACCAATCCGGAAATAAATATCGGTTTCATGCAAGAGGGGAACCAGGCATTTCGCCTGCTCGAGCATGGATTATTGCAGCAAAGTCATAATCGGGAGGATATTCATGACTTCAGCGGACACAACTACGACAGGGGAGTTAGCGGGCGTCGGCCTGCTTGATCGGGAGCGGATCGTCGCAAAGCCCGGTTTCAATCGCTGGCTTGTACCGCCGGCAGCTCTCGCAATCCATCTCTGCATCGGCATGGCTTACGGCTTCAGCGTTTTCTGGCTGCCGCTTTCGCGATCGCTCGGGATCACGGCACCAACGGCCTGCCCGGATCTGACGCTTGCTTCCGCGCTGTTCACGAAGACCTGCGATTGGCGCGTCGCCGATCTCGGCTGGATCTATACCCTCTTCTTCGTTCTGCTCGGCTGCTCGGCCGCGCTCTGGGGCGGCTGGCTCGAGCGCGCTGGACCGCGCAAAGCCGGTTTCGTATCCGCTTGCTGCTGGTGTGGCGGCATTCTGGTTGCCTCGGTCGGCGTGATCACCCACCAGCTGTGGCTGATGTGGCTCGGCGCCGGTGTGATCGGCGGTGTCGGCCTGGGCCTCGGCTATATTTCGCCGGTATCGACGCTCATCAAGTGGTTTCCGGACCGCCGCGGCATGGCGACCGGCATGGCCATCATGGGCTTCGGCGGCGGGGCGATGATCGGCGCTCCGCTCGCAAACCTGCTGATGAATTACTTCAAGACCGACACTTCGATTGGCGTCTGGCAGACTTTCGTCGTCATGGCGATCATCTATTTCGCCTTCATGATAGGCGGTGCTTTCGGTTACCGAATCCCGCCGGCCGGTTGGCGTCCGGAGGGCTGGACGCCTCCGGCTGCCAAGAGCACGATGATCACCACAAAGCACGTTCACCTGCGCGACGCGCACAAGACGAAGCAGTTCTGGCTGATCTGGGCCGTACTCTGCCTGAACGTCTCCGCCGGTATCGGCGTTATCGGCATGGCCTCGCCGATGCTGCAGGAAATCTTCGCAGGTTCGCTGATTGACCTGCCGGATCTTTCCTTCTCGCAGCTCGATGTGGGCCAGAAGGCGCAGATTGCCACGATCGCCGCCGGCTTCGCGGGTCTCCTGTCGCTTTTCAACATTGGCGGCCGCTTCTTCTGGGCGTCGCTTTCCGACAAGATCGGCCGCAAGAACACCTATTACACGTTCTTCATTCTCGGCATCGTTCTCTATGCGGTGGCACCGACGCTGGCCGATATCGGCAACAAGGCGCTCTTCGTGCTCGCCTTCGGTATCATCCTGTCGATGTATGGCGGTGGTTTCTCGACAATTCCGGCCTATCTTGCCGACGTCTTCGGCACGCAGTTCGTCGGCGCGATCCATGGCCGTCTTCTGACAGCGTGGGCGACCGCCGGCATCGTGGGTCCCGTGGTCGTGAACTACATTCGCGAGGCGCAAATCGCAGCCGGTGTGGCGCCCGGCCCTGCTCTTTATACCGGGACGATGTATATCCTGGCCGGCATGCTGGCGCTTGGCCTGATTGCCAATTTCTTCGTCAGGCCGCTTGAGAGCAAGTGGTTCATGTCCGATGAGGAAGTCGCCGGACTTCAGGCGAAATCCGCCGCCGCAAGCCTCGGCCCAACCGGCTCGTTTGGTATCGGCACAGGCGGCTTCGATACGAAGGCTCTGCTTGCCTGGGCGGTCGTCGGTATCCCCCTGCTTTGGGGCATATGGGTGACGCTGAAGGCGACCTTCGCGCTGTTCGGCTGATTTTGATCAGGGTGGAAAATCACGGCACGCGCTTCGGCGCGTGCTTTTTTTTGGAAACCGGATACGAGGCGCAGGCCGGCTTTGGGAGAAGCATCAGAATTCTTCCCAGTCTTCGACACGGGCGAGGGCGGCAGCGCCGCTTGCTCTGGCCACGCGTGGAGCCAGACGCCGCGGGGGCGCGCCTGCCGGTTTGGCAGCGGTGCGGTCGAGAGCCTTGGCTTCCATGCGGAACTGGCTGAGGAGCGCTCTCAGGTTTTCGGCCTCCGACGCGAGCTTGTGGCTTGCGGCCGTGCTTTCCTCAACCATTGCAGCGTTTTGCTGGGTCGCCTGGTCCAGGGAATTGACCGCCTGATTGATCTCCTTCAATCCGGTCGCCTGCTCTTTCGACGCTTCTACGATTGCTGCAACATTCGAGTTGATATCGGCGACTTGAAGCACGATTTGCTCCAGGGCGGAGCCGGTATGGCCGACGAGTTCCACGCCGTTCTTGACCAGGTCGCTCGATGTGTTGATGAGCGCTTTGATTTCCTTGGCGGCGCTTGCGGAACGCTGCGCCAGTTCACGCACTTCCTGCGCAACCACTGCAAAGCCCTTGCCTGCCTCGCCGGCCCGCGCGGCTTCGACCCCGGCATTGAGAGCGAGCAGGTTTGTCTGGAAGGCGATGTCGTCGATGACCGAGATGATATTGGTGATCTCCCGCGACGATTGCTCAATCTGGCCCATGGCGGAAACAGCCTTGCGAACAACAATGCCAGATTGTTCCGCGCCCTGTTTTGTCTTTTCGACAAGCCTTCCTGCCTCGCCGGCGCGATGGCTGGAATCATTCACTGTTGTCGTGATTTGTTCCAGTGCTGCAGCGGTTTCCTCGATCGACGCCGCCTGCTTTTCCGTCCGCTTGGAGAAAGAGTCAGCCGAAGCGCCGATTTCACGAGCCCCTGCTGCAATTGCCACCGTGTTTTCGCCGATGGTTGTCAGCGTTTCCCGAAGCTTGGAAATGGCGGCATTGAAGTCTTTCCGAAGCTGCTCCATGGAGGGGACAAAGGCTATCTCAACCGTCTGTGTCAGATCGCCTTCGGAAAGGCGGCGCAGCGCTTCCCCTAGCTGGCTGATTGCGCTCATGCGCTCTGTTACGTCGGTCGCGAATTTCACGACCTTATAGACTTTGCCGTTGGCGTCTCTGATCGGATTGTAAGCCGCCTGGATCCATATTTCCTTGCCGCCCTTCCCATACCGGACGAATTCGTTGGCAATGAATTCGCCCTGAGCAAGACGGCGCCAGAAGCCTGAATAATCTTCGGTGCGGATATAGGCGGGATCGCAGAACATGCTGTGATGCTTGCCAGTGATTTCCGGCAGTGCGTATCCAAGCGCATTGCAGAAGTTTTCGTTGGCAGTCAGAATCTCTCCGCTCGGCAGGAATTCAATAACCGCCTGCGAACGAGCGATCGCATCCAGCTTGCCGGCGTCCTCCACGGCCTTCTTCTTGGCAGCGGTGATGTCGGTCGCGAATTTCACAATCTTGTAGGGCTTGCCGTTTTTGAAGACTGGATTGTAGGAAGCCTGGATCCAGATTTCCCGGCCTCCTTTAGCCAGCCGCTTGTAGGCGCCCGCGTCGTATTCGCCGCGGCCAAGGCGACCCCAGAATTCGCGATACTCCGCCGTTGCAGTATAGGCGGGATCACAGAACGTGCTGTGATGCTTGCCGACAATCTCCGAGAGGCTGTAACCAAGCGCGCTGCAGAAATTCTTGTTCGCCGTGAGAACGTTACCTTTCAAGTCGAACTCTATGATGGCTTGTGACTTCGAAATCGCATCAAGAACATGCTTTGAATCAGAAGATAGTCCGAACATCCCCACCCGGCGCAAATTTGGCGTTAGCCGCTCGAAGCAATGCCCGCGAATACACCTCTGATCTACTTCTTAAGGCAGATCATTCGAAGGGATACTTCACAACTGATGATGAGGTTCGGAAGGTTAGCAAATCTACTATTCGTTCTATTAGAATTTGCGATGCATTCTTATAATGATTGATTTTGTCAACAAAAAAGCCGCCTCGGAAGGCGGCTTCGCTACGGCTGAACGCCGAGTACTAGGCCGCGAGCTCGTCGGCTTCGCTTTCCTTGAACATCTTGGCGAGGTTCAGGAAGCAAATCATACCATTCTCGGAGGCGATGACGCCTTCGCAGTAAGCGCGATCGAAGGAAGCCGTCACTTCCGGCACAGGCTGAACCTGGCTGGAGGAAATCGTCAGAATGTCGGACACGCGGTCGACAAGCATGCCGATGACCATGCTGTGCACTTCGGCAACAACGATAGCGCTGCGCTCGTTGGCGACGGTGCTTTTCATGCCGAGCTTGTAGGCGAGATCGATGATCGGGATCACTGAGCCACGCAGGTTCATGACACCGATGACGTCAGCCGGCGCATGCGGGATCGGGGTAGAGGGCGCCCAGCCGCGGATTTCGCGGATGGTCGTCGTCTTGACGCAGAATTCCTGATCGTGCAGCCGGAATGCGATGATCTCTAGCGTGTCGCCGCTGAAATTATTCGAGTTGATCGTGGTCATTAGAAATCGTCCCAACCTAAGCTGGCAGATGCGGCTGCGCCACCATTGGCGCGAACACCCTTGCCCTCACACCACGCGACGCCCCGTTATTCCGAGACTTCGTTACGGTTGCATGCAACTTTATCGGAAGAGTGTTGCGCAAATCTAAATCGCGGCTGCGAATTGCAAGGGGTTTCGGGGTCCCTTGCAAGCTTGTATGCGGGCGATGGCAGCCGGAAGAAATCCGCCTCAGGTGATCGTCTTTTCGATCTGGGAAACGGCCCACTCCACCTGCTCCTTGGTGATGACGAGCGGCGGCGCCAGGCGGATTGTGTTTTCGTGCGTATCCTTTGCCAGCAGGCCGCGTTCCTTCAGGCCGTAACAATACTGGCGCGCTCCACCCGCTTCGGGCTCCAGCTCGACCGCCATCATCAGGCCGCGGCCGCGCACATCCTTGACGATGTTGGAGCGGATCGACTTCAGCCCGTCCAGGAAGTATGCGCCCATTTTCTCGGCGTTTTCGATCATCCCTTCTTCGGTCAGCACCTTAAGTGCCGCGCGCGCGACGGCGCAGGCGAGGGGATTACCGCCGAACGTCGAGCCGTGCTGGCCGGGCTTCAGGACCCCAAGAACCTCCGAATTGGAAAGGACGGCCGATACCGGGTAGAAGCCGCCGGACAGCGCCTTCCCGATCAACGTCACATCGGCTTCGATGCCTTCATGCTCCTCTGCCAGGAGTTTGCCGGTGCGGCCGAGGCCCGTCTGGATCTCGTCCAGGATCAGCGTCACGTTGTTTGCCGTGCACAATTCCCGGACGTGCTTGAAATAGCCAACGGGTGGGATGACGACGCCGGCTTCTCCCTGGATCGGCTCGATGAGTGCCGCAACAGTATTCTCGTTGATCGCGGCCGCAAAGGCTTCGCTGTCGCCGAAGGGAATGGTTCGGAAACCGGGCGTGTAGGGTCCAAAGCCGGTGCGGGCGTCCGGATCGGTGGAGAAGCTGATGATGCTGAGCGTCCGGCCATGGAAATTATCCGAGCAGACGATGATCTCCGCCTTGCCCTCCGGGACGCCCTTCACCTCGTAGCCCCATTTGCGAACCGCCTTGATCGCTGTCTCCACGGCTTCGGCACCGGAATTCATCGGCAGGATCTTGTGAGAGCCGGTGAGCGCCGCCAGCTCCTCGTAGAGATGCGCGAGCTGGTCGTTGCGGAATGCGCGCGACGTCAGCGTGAGCTTTCCGGCCTGCTCGACCATCGCCGCAAGGATCTTCGGATGGCAGTGCCCCTGGTTGACCGCCGAATAGGCGGAAAGGCAATCGAGGTAGCGGCTGCCGTCGGTGTCCCAGACGTAGACGCCTTGACCGCGCGTCAGGACGACATCGAGCGGCTTGTAGTTATGGGCGCCAAGCTGCTGTTCGGTAGCGATCAGGTTTGCGGATGTGGTCATTGCCGTTTCCCCCCTTATGCGGCGCGTGTCGGACGATCGAAGATGCGGCGGCCAAAGAGGCTTGCCGTCAGCTCCACGAGAATGCGGGCACTCTTGCCGCGATCGTCCAGGAAGGGATTGAGCTCCACGAGATCAAGGGACGAAACGAGCCCGCTGTCGGAGAGCATTTCCATGACGAGGTGGGCCTCGCGGAACGTCGTGCCGCCGGGAACGGTGGTGCCGACACCCGGTGCGATGTCCGGATCAAGGAAATCGACATCCAGGCTGACATGCAGCAGGCCGTTGGCCTCTTTGATCGTGCTGAGGATGTGGCGCATGATGGCTGCGATGCCCTGTTCGTCGATGGAGCGCATATCGAAAACATTGACACCGCGCTTCTGAACTTCTTCCCGCTCACGTGGATCGATGGAGCGGATGCCGACCTGAAACACGTTTCGCGGATCGACCAAAGGCCGGTCCTTGGGCAGGATTTCCGCCAATTCCGCATGGCCGCTGAAGAAAGCGACGGGCATGCCGTGCATGTTGCCCGAAGGCGATATCTCCGGCGAATTGAAGTCGGAATGGGCATCCAGCCACAGCACGAACAGCGGACGGCCTTTTTCGGCGGCGTAACGTGCCATGCCGGAGACGCTGCCCATCGACAGGCTGTGGTCGCCCCCCAAAATCAGCGGAAAACGGCCAGCCGCCGCGGCGTCATAGGTGCTGGCTTCAAGCGCACGCGTATAAGCGCCGATGAGGCGCAGGTTGTGCGCCTTGGGATGGTTCGGAAGATCCCGTGCCGGAACAACGCGGATGTCACCCTCGTCGCGCACATCGTGACCAAGGTCGATCAGGGTCTGGTCCACACCGGCGATGCGAAGGGCTGCCGGGCCCATTGCCGCGCCGCGCCGCCCTGAGCCCTCTTCCACTGGAACGCCGATGAGCGTGACTGAGCGAGATTGAACTTCCATTCTGAGGCTCCCTGGGGCACCGGATTTCGACTTTGGATTCGAACCTATATTCGGATATCGGCGTGACAGCAAAAAGATGGAAAAGTGTCAGAAGATAAGCTCTATTATACACTTTGCTAAGTGCTTTTCGACAAAGTGATCGCAATGGATGACCTTGACCAAGAACTCCTCAGCGCGCTTCGGCACAATGCCCGAGCGCCCATATCGTCCCTTGCCGCGATGACCGGTGCGTCGCGCGCAACGGTAGCCGCTCGCATGGAGAGACTGGTTGCCAACGGCACCATTGCCGCCTTCACGATCCGAACCGGTCACGAGACGCGCGCTGCCGGCGTTCGCGCCATCGTCATGATCGAGGTCCTCGGCAAGTTGGCCGACCGGGTGGCTGATCAGTTGCGCGGGCTCCCCCAGGTGCGGGCGCTGCACAGCACCAATGGCAAATGGGACTTTGTCGCTGAGCTCGAGGACCGGGACCTTGTCTCTTTCGATGAGACGCTCCGCCGCATCCGGCTCATCAATGGAATCAATTCGACCGAAACCAATATCCTGCTGAAGACCAGCAAGACCGGGTTCTAGGGTCAGCAGTAGATCCTGACCCTAGTATTCGTGCTCGTAAAAGACGCCAGCTTCGCCGGCGCCATCCCCGCCCGCGGCGCCACGCAGCTTCACGCCGCGGCCGACATCGAGATTGATGATCGCCTTGGCTCCAGCTCTTCCGCCCTGCTGCAATTCGAAGTAGGTGCGTTCATTCAGGTAGCGCCCGACACTGACGCTCGTCTGGCCCCGTTCATCGGTGCTGATGTTGAGGTCATCGACACCAAGCTGATTGCGAAGCCCCTCGAAAAGCGAGGTAGAACGGCCCCCCGCCAGCTGGCTTACGGCATCGGCGAGCTGCGCGATCTGAACCGGCGAGAGCTTTGACATGGACTGGCCGAAGATCAGCTGCGCCAGCACCTCGTCCTGCGGCAAGGTCGGCGACGACGAGAAGGTGATCGAGGGGTCGGTCGCAAGTCCGGTGACATCGACTGTGAGCGTCGTGTTTCCGGACACCGATGTCGCCTCCATATCGAGCGCCGGCGTCAAATCGCCGGCAAAGGTAATGCGGCTCCTGTCGGTAAAGGTCAGCCGCCGGTTAAGGATGGTCAGCCGTCCGCGGCGCATTGTGAAGCCGCCGGAAACGATGGGCGTTGCGGCGGTTCCTCTGATCGTGACGCTGCCGCCGAGTTCCGAATCGATGCCGCGGCCACGGACGAAAATCCGCGCCGGCGCATCAATCCGCAGATCGAGGCTGATCGTCGACTTCGCCCTGGGTCCTTGCTGGCTTTCATCACGCATCTGGGCGCGCACGGCGGGCGGCGCGTTGATGTGTCTGACATCGATCTCGCGCAAGGATGTCGGCAGCTTGTCCGGAACGGTGATCGATGCCTTTTCCACGTTCAATCTGCCGCTCAGGGTTGGGCTGGAGAGCAGGGGGCCGCGCAGACCGAGATTGCCGTTGACCGTCGCGACGAGGAGCGTTCCATCGACATAGACTGCCCTGTCGAGCCTGACCTCGATATTGGCCGGATAGCCGCTGCCTGGCCGTATGCCGATCGTGCCGCTTGCGGCAATGCTGCCGCCGCTCGCAAGATTGCCGCTCAGGCGGGAGATCGTAGCCTGCTCGCCATTCATGCTGATGTTGGCGGTGACGTTATTGAGCGCGAGATTTCTGCGGACATCGACCAGCCTCGCGCCGCTCGTTGCGATGGTCCCATTGATCAAGGGGGCGGCAGCCGTGCCGGCGACACGGAGGTCTATGTTGGCCGTGCCGTCGGCGACAAAACCCTGCTGCGCCAGCTGTGCGCCAAACATTGCAAATGGGACGTTGCCGCGAACTTGCAGGTTGAGGGCGCGATTGCCGGTGATCGCAACGCTGCCTCCACCCTGCATGGAGAGGCCGCTGCCGCCCCTAAGGTTGCTATCGATCGTCAGAGTGTTGTCGGTGAGGTTGCCGCTTGCAGCTATTGCGAATGGCGGAAGCCCGGCCCCTCTTGTGTGGCTCGTCGCCGCGTCCCTCCAGTCGAGCTTGAAATCAACTTTTGGTGCAGACAGCGGCCCTGATACCGAAGCGGTCCCGGAAACCCTTCCTTCTGCAGCAAGGCCAGGCACGAAGCCGTTTGCGACGCTCGCCGGAAGATTGGAGAGATCGGCCTTAACATCCAGGTTCTTGACCGTCGTTCCCTCGATCATGGCATTGCCACCGGCTTTCAGTGACACGTTGCCGGCGCCATTCAGATCGGCATTGAAGTCGAGCCGGTTGTTTGCGAGCCTGCCCGCGGCATTCAGCCCGAGCTGCGACAGGCCAGCCCTTCTGGTCTGGCTGGTCGCGGCATTCTTCCAATCAATTTTGAAGTCGGCTGTCGGCGAGGCCAGGCTTCCTGACGCGGTGACCGTTCCTGAAACGATGCCTTCCGCTGCAAGGCCCGGCACGAAGTTGTTGGCGAGGGCCGCCGGGAGATCGGCAATCGCCGCATCGACCCTCAAGCTTTCGACCGTCTTGCCTGCAATCGCGACATTGCCGGTTGCCTTGAGCGAAGCGCCGTCAGCGCCGCGGGCATTCGCGTCGAAATCGAGCCTGTTGTCGGTGAACTTACCGCTTGCAGTAAGGTCGAGCGGCGAGAGTCTGGCGCTCTTCGTCTGGCTGGTCGCCGCATTCTTCCAGTCAATTTTGAAATCGGCTGTAGGCGAGGCCAGGCTCCCCGAGGCCGTAACCGTTCCGGAAATGATGCCTTCTGCTGCAAGGCCCGGTACGAAATTGTTGGCGATACCGGCAGGAAGATTGGCAATGGCTGTATCGACCTTCAGGGTTTCGACAGTCTTGCCCGCAATAGTCGCATTGCCGGTGGCCTTCAGCGAGGCCCCGTCAGCGCCGCTGGCATTCGCATTGAAATCGAGCTTGTTGTCGGCAAACTTTCCGCTTGCGGTAAGGTCCAGCGACGAGAGTTTGGCGCCCTTGGTCTGGCTTGTCGCCAAGTCCCTCCAATCAAGCTTGAAATCAACGGTAGGCGACGAGGGTGTCCCGGAGGCAGTAACCGTTCCAGACACAATGCCGTCGGCTGCCAGGCCCGGCACGAAGCCGTTTGCGATGCTTGCCGGAACGTTGCTGATGTCGGCGTTAATATTCAGACTCTGGACCGTTTTTCCAGCAACGGTGACGTTACCTGACGCCTTTGCGGTCACCCCGTCTGCGGCATTGGCATTTGCATTGAAGTCGAGCTTGTTATCGGCGAATTTGCCGGTGGCGCTCAGGCCCAGTGATTTCAATCCCGCGCTCTTGGTCTGACTTGTCGCGGCGTCCTTCCAGTCGAGATCGAAATCGACAGCCGGTGCCGCAAGCGTTCCTGCCGCCTTGGCGGTTCCGGAGAGGGTACCTTCGGCGGCGAGCCCGGGCATGAAGCTATTTGCAATGCTCGCGGGGACATTGGCGAGGCTGGCGTTCACCTGCAGATTTTGGACCGCCGTACCGGCGACCGTGACATTGCCATCCGCCTTCAGGCTGAGATTGGCTGCGCCAGTGAGGTCCGCATTGAAGTCGAGCTTGTTGTCGGCAAATCTGCCGGCGGTATTCAAGCCGAGCGATTTCAATCCGGCGCTTTTGGTCTGGCTTGTGGCCGCGTCCTTCCAAGCAAGGTTGAAATCGACGGCTGGCGCAGCAAGCGTGCCCGACGCCTTGGCCGTTCCGGAGATCGTGCCTTCGGCCGCGAGCCCCGGCACGAAGCTGTTGGCAACATCCGCCGGGACATTATTTAGGTCAGCATTGACCTGCAGGCTTTGCACCTCGGTACCGGCAATCACGACATTGCCGTCTGCCCTCAGGCGCATCCGGTCTGCGCCGGCCAGATTGGCGTCGAAGGCGAGCCTGTTATCGGCAAATTTACCGGTCGTGCTGAGACCCAGCGGAGCAAGGCCGGCGCGTCTCGTCTGGCTTGTGGCGGCGTCCTTCCAATCAAGATCGAAATCGACCGCTGGAGCAGCGAGCGTTCCAGAAGCTGTCACTTTCCCGGTGATCGCACCTTCGGCAGCAAGGTCCGGAACGAAGCCGTTTGCCATTTTTGCCGGAAGATTGACGACATCGGCGTCGATTTTCAGGCTCTGACCGCCTGTTCCGGCGACGACGATATTCCCCCGTGCCTTCAAGGCCAAATCATCGGCGCCATCGAGCGTTGTGTCGAAGTCGAGGGTGTTGTCGACGTATTTCCCGGTCGCCGCGATATCGAATGGCGCCAGTCCTGCGCGCTTCGTCTGGGCGACCTCGGCGTTTTTCCAATCAAGCTTGAAATCGGCAATCGGCGCTGCAGGCGTGCCTTTGACAGATCCGGTGCCGGAAATGGCGCCTGCCGCATCCAGATTCGGAACGAAGCTGTTGGCGAGGCTTGCCGGGAGTTCTTTGATATCGGCGGCGATGTCGAGCGTCTCGCCCGCTGAGCCGCTGACCGTGACCGAACCGTTCCCGGTCTTGATCGCAAGGTCGTTCAGCATGGCCCTGCCGTTCGCAATCGCGATCTCGGCGGGGTGGGAGAGTTCAACTGGAATATTGCGCGGCTTGCCGGAGAACCGGTCGAGCCGGATCGTCATGTTGCCGGCGCTTGCTTCAACATTTCCCGCAGCAAGCAGCGGATTGTTATCGTATGCAGCCTTAAGATCGAAATTCGTGCGGTTCTGCTGCTGCACGAAGGTCAGCGTCGGTGCCGCGAGCTTGTTCGTGCCCGACGAAATCTCGTCGGCGCTGACGACACCGTTGGCGGCCAATGCTCTCAGATCGGTGACAGTGACATTGATGTGGGGCCGTATGATGGAAAGCGTGTCGCGCTGTATCCGATTTCCTGCGGCCGTGACCTTGAGCCCGATCTTGCCGGCGTCGTTCGTAATGTTGAGCGTGCCCTTGAGGTCACCTTGTGCCTTCTGGCCGCCAAACATCGCGAGCAGGCCTATATCGGGGAAATCGAACTCAAGCGTGCCCGTCGGCTCGAAGCCTGGAGAAAATTGCAGGCTGCCTTGCAGGCGGTTGCTGGCGACATCCGCCACCAGGGACGGAATGCTAATGGCGCCGGCTGCAGACTGCACGTTGGCATTGATGGCGATCGGCTGGCTGTCGATGGCGCCCTTTCCGTCCACGGTCGCTCGCGGCGCGGCAGGGTCGGCATTGCCGAATATCTCAACGTTGAGATCGCTGATCGTGCGGCCGGCAGTGCGTAGTCTCGCGGCGCTGACACTCGCCTTTATGACCGGTGCCGTTATCGAGCCGCTGGCATCGATCGCGTAGCTCGCCTCGCCTTCGGCGTTTTCTGTTAACTTCCTCAGGTCGGGCAGCCGCCCGGAAAGAGTGGCCGCGATGTTGTCGCCATCCAGCGTCACAGTGCCGGCGGCTTCGACCGTTCCAGATTTGATGGCGAGATTTGAAAGACTGATCTTCGAAGGAATCGTCCCGGAGACCTGCGTTTCGATAGCGATCGGCGTATCGAAACGCTGAGCAATGGCGGGTGGCAGCGCCGCCGGCTGGACGACGAGCTTTGTATTTCCCGTCAGCGTCTGATCGTCAAGCTTGTAGGTGCCGTTGACGGTACCGTTGGCATTGGCGCTCTCGAAAGTCGTGCCGTTGAAGCCTATGCCCTCAGGCGCGATCTGAAGTGGCGCGACGAGTGTCACGGGGCCTTGTACTGCTCGATTGATGTCAGGATTCGTGAACGTCGAATCGCCGGCGACCATCCGCAATTGAACGGCACCGGCGCGCTGCGTCAGATTGAAGGCTTCGCTCTTGGCGGTCAGCTTCACGTTGCCGATCGTCGCCTCTGGCAATGTCGCCGCATCAAGAGAGGCACTGGCGTTCAGTCGTGCCGTCTGCGCATCGCCGGTCAGCGCCAGGTTGAGGCCGGTGATCATGAAGCGGGCTTCGCCATCAGCAAGCGGCCAACGAAAGTCGACCGGGCCCGACGTGCCGAGCACGTTGGCGTTGAGACTGTTGTTGCCCCGACGATCCAAGGTGCCTGATGCTGCAATAACGACGCTGCCGGTCGCTATGTTGCCGGTCTGAATATCGAGCTTGCCCTTGTTGTCGAAGGTGGCGGAGACGTCGATGTTCGTCTGGCCGGAAAACAATGGTCGAAAGGCCGGCGGAAGAAGAGTGCTGAGATCGCCACCGCCCTTAAGGTCAACGTGGTGCAAGCCGTCCGGCGTCAACGCGTGACGGCCTTCAATCGAAGCGCGCTGTTGGCCGTCGAGTGATGCCTGAAGGCGACCGTTCCAATCCGAGATCGGCCCATCGCCGTCGACGGCGAGATTGACAGCAGGATCGCCCGGCAGGGACAGGAAAGTTGCGAGCAGCCCTCCTTTCGGCTCAGTAAGCTGGGCCTTCAGCCGCAACTGGTTGCGATCTGGCCTGAACGCCATGTCGGCCAGAAGTTTGGCATCCGGCACATCCGGGCGGCCGACATTGATCGTGGCACTCCCGCCATTCCGGTCGGCCTTCAGATTGCTGCCGTCGGCCGTTAGCGTAAACGCGTGGCCCGCGAACTGCTCACTGAGATTGATGCCCGCGACGGCGATCTTGTCGACGTCGATCTTGATCGGCAGATTAAATCCGCCATCCTCGGCTGCTGTCCGTGATGAGGGAATGGTCCGCACCGGCTTTCGGATGACATTGATCGAGTCGACCAAGACCTCCTGCGCGTCGAATGTGCCGCGGAGGAGCGCCAAGGGGTTCCAGTCTATCGAGAGACCGTTGATCTGCGCGAACACTCCACGCGTATCGGAGACTGTTATCTCGGCCGCGCGCAGTCCGCCGCTCAGAAGGCTGCCAGGGTCGCGGACCTTGATCGTCATGTCCCGGTTCGAAAGGATTTCCGCAACCTGTTGCGTGATGATCCGGGAGCCGAAGGAGGTGAAGCCGAAGATCGCAATCGCGGCCGCAGCAAGAATCAGCACGACGCCGGTAGAAACACCGATCGCCTTTATGGTCCAATTCGCGAACTTCGTCAGTGCTTGCATGGAGGCGAAACTACCCCGTTTTTGTCACAGTTCGACGGTTGAAACACCGCGAGTACCGGCACTCTAGAAAGACTGCCCTATTCCGGCATAGATGCCAAAACTTGCACCATCTTCGTACTTGTTCAAAGGTACGGCAAAATCAAGCCGAAGCGGTCCAAAGGGCGTGGCATAGCGAATTCCGACGCCGGCGCCAGCTCGAATATCCGAAAAATCCGGGAATTCATCGGGCCCCACGGTTCCGACGTCGATGAAGGGAACGACGCCGACGGTGTCGGTGATTCTGACGCGAGCCTCCAGCGAGGCCGTGACATAGGACTTGCCACCGGTCTCGTCACCATTGTCGTTACGAGGAGATATCTCCTGAAAGCCATAGCCGCGGACCGAGCCGCCGCCGCCGGCATAAAAACGCCGTGTCGCGGCGATCTGCTCCAATTCGCCCCCGATCAGGCTGCCCGCGGCAAGCTTGCCTGCGAAAACAACATTGTCTTCCGCACCAATTGCCTGGTAGCCGGTAATCGATCCCTCGAAGGACGAATAGATCACGCTGTCGAAAGCCTCGTAGCTTGGCGTTGCTTGCAGCGTTGCCCGATAGCCTGCAGTCGGATTGAACCTGTTGTCGCGTGCGTCACGCTCGTAGGTGAGCGGCAGCGCGAAAGTCAGGTATTCGTTGTTGCCGAATGCGTCGTCGTCGTCCTTTTCGTAGCTGATTTCTCCGCTCACCGAGGCGGTATCCTGATCGCTCAGCTCGTAGGATATGCCGAGCGACCCAGTGATCAGCGAGGCGTTGTACGGATCCGGATTTTCGGTCTTTGCGACAATGCCTGCTTTCAGCGTTGCCTCGGGGACAAAGGCGCCTGGCTTGGTGAAGAGAATGCCAGCCGAATAGTCGAGATTGCTGATGTCGTTCTCGCCGAACCGCCCGACCGAACCCTCGATCCGAAGGGATTCCGCTTCTCCGAAGAGGTTGCGGTGGCCCCAGTAGCCCTGGACGCCGAGACCATCGATCGTCGAGTAATTGGCACCGACGCCGAAGTAGCGCTGCTTGCCCTCGGAAACCTCGATCGTCATCGGCAAGGTGCCGTCCCCGGCAAGCGAATCGGCTTGGAGGATCGTGACGCTCGAAAAAACGCCAAGCGCGCGTAGTCGCTCGCTGGCTTTCTTGAGCCCCTCGGGGGAATAGGCCTCGCCTCTTTCGAGCCGGGAAAACCGCTGGATGAAAGTGGGCTTGACGGATTTTTCCCCGGTGACGCCGACATCTCCGATCGGTGCAACCGGGCCGCCCTCCGCTGCTATGACGACATCAACGGTGCTGGTGCGATGATCGGCTATCGCTTTCCGGGTTGTCAGCTTGGCGAGCGGTCTGCTTTCGCTTTTCAGCTGTTCGACGATTTTGTCGCCCGCGGCGATGATGGCCAGCGAGCCTGCCACCTGGCCAGGAGCAAGATTATAGTCGGCGGGGCTGCGGTTTGCAGCATCCCCACCAAACTGGACTTCCCTCACCCGGAAAACCGGCCCTGGGTCGATTTCGACATGCACGGGAATCGGCTTCGACCGGTCGAAGGTCGGGTTGGGAGGCAGTTCGTCGATATTCTTTCCATTAACGGTAATGGTAACGACCCCGCCATAGCGGGCATGTTCATAGAGCGTGGCAATCAAGCGGTCGCGATCGTCGCGAGCCTTGACGACAATACCGAGATCGCCGGAAACCGGGCGATCCTTGTCGCCAATAAGTCGCGAGCTGTCTTCCAGCGCTTTCTTGAGGTCGGCATCGGTGGTCTTGACGGCAAGATCAGCGGAATAGCGTACAGGATCGGGGACCTGTTCGCTCTCGCTCTGGTCCCCGCCGAAAATGGTCATGCCGAAAAGCTTGAATGCATAGGCCTTAGCAACCACGACCGGTGAAAATGCGGCCACCGCCGCGATCACCATCATAGTGCCTGTCCGCCGATACGCAGAACCCGTTTTCGGTGTCTTCCCTCTTATGTGCATCCGCCGCTTTTAGTTCCATCACAATGAAGCATTGCGTTTGCCCAGCCGTTAGCAGCTTAGCGGCAAAAATGCACGGGGTGTACCAATTAAGTTAATTTAAGTTAATTTAAGCAAATCAAGCTATTCAATTCACTAATTTAGATAGACGAAAAAATCCCGGTTGGGGCCGGGATTTTCGAGCCTCTATAAATTGGGTTCTGCCCGTTAGCGGGGGCAATCGTCGATATAGCGGCGACCATAGCGATCGCGATAGTAGCATTGGCCAGGCTGTTCCGCGACGTTGCCAATGAGGGCGCCAGCGAGACCTCCGGCTGCAGCGCCGACGGCGGCGCCGCGAACATTGCCTGTAACGACTCCGCCAATGACCGCACCGGAGGCCGCACCGATCCCGGCACCCTGCTGCGTCGGTGTACAGCTTGCAATGGACAAGCCGATCAGAGCGAATGCGATTATTTTCTTCATTTTGGTTCTCCAGGTTAGCTGCCTGCAGGCAGCAGCAGTCCCTTTGCGCTTTTTGACGTTCTTCTTAGTTTTTGAAACTATGTCGCGATAAGGTTGCGTCCAGCTTGCGCGGAAAATTTTCGCAATCACGGTTCTTTTCAATGTGACTCGATCAACACACAGTTTTGCATTCTTCGCTGAAGCATATTTGGCATGACGCCCTAAAGTAGCGGTTGATTCCAAAGCGAAAAGGTCAAATGATGCCCCCCGTGCCTGGAGGAAGGCGCGAGGAGGAAATCATGGCGAAGGTGAAACTGACGGTGAACGGCCGGGCGGTGAGCGGCGACTGTGAAGATCGTACGCTTCTTGTCCATTTTATTCGCGAAAAACTAGGTCTGACGGGAACGCACGTCGGCTGTGATACCAACCAATGCGGTGCCTGCGTCGTTCACATGGATGGCAAGTCGGTGAAGAGCTGCGGGATCCTTGCCGTCCA
The DNA here is from genome assembly GCF_056755095.1 of Rhizobium sp. SVR5-9E. Taxonomy (NCBI): domain Bacteria; kingdom Pseudomonadati; phylum Pseudomonadota; class Alphaproteobacteria; order Hyphomicrobiales; family Rhizobiaceae; genus Rhizobium; species Rhizobium sp. SVR5-9E. The sequence goes on from NZ_JBNDHS010000034.1 coordinate 36,865, forward strand.
GGCGTCGGGTTCGACGATCACTACTGTCGAGGGGCTCGCCACCAATGGCGAACTGCATCCCGTTCAGGCGGCCTTCAAGGAAAACCACGGCCTGCAGTGCGGCTTCTGTACGCCGGGGATGGTGATGACGGCGGTCGACATGATCAACCGTCACGGCGGGCAGCTCGACGAGAATACGGTCCGCCACGAGCTCGAAGGCAATATCTGTCGCTGCACCGGCTATCACAACATCGTCAAGGCCGTGCTGTCCGCCAATGCGGAGATGCATGGCGGCGCAAGACAGGCTGCTGAATAACATCTCTTTGGAATTGTCTGGCTGACTGCCGAACGCGATTCTCTTTGGCGGAATGCCGGGCCCGAAACCCCATTGGGAGGACATCATGGGTGTTGAAGGAATTGGTGCACGCGTAGCGCGCAAGGAAGACAAGCGGTTCCTGACCGGCAAGGGACGCTATACGGACGACATGGTCGTGCCGGGCATGAAGTATGGCTACTTCGTTCGCAGCCCGCATGCGCATGCCAAGATCAAGGGTATCGACGTTTCTGCTGCAAGGTCCATGCCCGGGGTCATCGACGTGCTTGACGGCAAGCAGTTGCTGGCGGATGGCATCGGCAACCTCATCTGTGGCTGGATGATCCATTCCAAGGATGGTTCGCCGATGAAGATGGGTGCGTGGCGCCCGCTGGCGGTCGACACGGTGCGCTACGTCGGAGATGCCGTTGCCATCGTCGTGGCGGATTCCCTTAATGAGGCTCGCGACGCTGCGGAAGCGGTCGTCGTCGACTATGAGGAATTGCCGGCTGTGAGCGAGGCAGTCGATGCGCTCAAGGCGGGCGCGCCTCAGGTCCATCCGGAGGCTCCCAGCAATCTGATCTTCGATTGGGAACTCGGCGACGCCGGGCCAACGGACAAGGCCATTTCCGAAGCTGCCCACATCACGGAAATCGAGATCCACAACAATCGCCTCTCGCCCAATGCGATGGAACCGCGCGCCGCGCTCGGAATCTATGACGCGGGCGAAGATCACTACACCTGCTACACGACGAGCCAGAACCCGCATGTCGCGCGGCTCGTGATGAGTGCATTCTATAATGTCGCGCCGGAAAACAAGCTGCGGGTGATCGCCCCGGATGTCGGCGGCGGCTTTGGATCGAAGATTTACATCTATCCTGAGGAGGTCGTCTGTCTCTGGGCTTCGAAAAAGACGGGCGTACCGGTCAAGTGGACCGCGGACCGAACCGAAGCCTTCCTGGCGGATGCACATGGCCGCGATCACGTTTCAACCGTGAAAATGGCATTCGACAAAGACAACCGCATCATCGGGCTGAAGGTCGACACCATCTGCAATCTCGGTGCCTACATGTCCCTCTTCTCCTCGGCGGTTCCGACCTACCTCTACGCGACGCTGCTGTCGGGCCAGTACGATATCCCGGCCATCCATGCCAATGTCCGTACCGTCTATACGAATACGGCGCCTGTCGACGCTTACCGCGGCGCCGGGCGGCCGGAAGCGACCTATCTGCTCGAGCGCACGATGGAAACGGCGGCGCGGGAGCTCGGCATTTCGCCAGCGGAGTTACGGCGGAAGAATTTCATCCGCTCCTTCCCGCATCAGACGCCGGTGATCATGAACTACGACGCGGGTGACTACGAAGCATCGCTCAGTGCCGCCATGCAGGCTGCAGACTGGAATGGCTTCGCGGCGCGCAAAGCCGAGGCGGCCGGTCGCGGCATGAAGCGTGGCATCGGTATGAGCTGCTATATCGAGGCTTGCGGCATTGCACCGTCACAAGCTGTGGGTTCGCTCGGGGCCGGGGTCGGTCTCTGGGAATCGGCAGAAGTGCGAGTGAACGCGGTCGGTACGGTCGAAGTGCTGACGGGGTCGCACAGCCACGGGCAGGGGCACGAGACGACCTTTGCACAGCTGGTGGCCGATCGCCTCGGTGTCCCGATCGACAGCGTGTCGGTCCTGCACGGCGATACCGACAAGGTGCAGATGGGCATGGGCACCTATGGTTCACGCTCCGGTGCGGTTGGCATGTCTGCTGTCGTCAAGGCTCTCGACAAGGTGGAAGCCAAAGCCAAGAAGATTGCCGCGCATCAGATGGAAGCGGATGAGAGCGATATCATCATCGAAAACGGCGAGTTGAAGGTCGCCGGCACCGACAAGACGCTGCCATGGTTCCAGGTCGCGCTTGCCGCCTACACAGCTCACAATCTTCCGAGCGGGATGGAGCCGGGACTGAAGGAAACGGCGTTTTACGACCCTTCGAACTTCACTTTCCCGGCAGGCTGCTACATCTGCGAGGTCGAAGTCGATCCCGAAACGGGCAAGACGGAAATCGTCCAGTTCGTCGCCGCCGACGATTTCGGCAATATCATCAACCCGATGATCGTCGAAGGGCAGGTCCACGGCGGCATTGCCCAGGGCATCGGGCAGGCGCTGCTTGAAGGCGTCCAATATGATGAGAACGGCCAACTCCTGACCGCGAGCTACATGGACTACACCATGCCGCGCGCCGATGACTTGCCGTCCTTCAAACTGTCGCACCAGAATACCCCTTGCCCCAACAACCCGCTCGGCATCAAGGGGTGCGGCGAGGCCGGCGCAATCGGCTCGCCTCCGGCGGTGATGAACGCAATAACCGATGCGATCGGGAACAACATGCTGACGATGCCCGCCACGCCGCAGAAGGTGTGGATGGCTGCACAAGCGACCCATTGAGGAGGAACGGCCATGTATCAGACGAACTATCACCGCGCCTCTACGGTCGATGAGGCGGTCAGCATGCTTGCAGGCGCAGCCGAGGGCAAATACGTCTCCGGCGGCATGACGCTGATCGCAACGATGAAGCAGCGGCTTGCCGCGCCGAGCGACCTCGTTGACTTGCGTCACATCGCCTCGATGCAAGGGATCACCGTGCAGGGCCGAACGGTGGGGATCGGCGCGGCAGTCACGCATGCGGAAGTGGCTTCTTCCGCTGCGATCAGCGCTGTTTGTCCTGCCCTGTGCGAACTTGCCGGTTTGATCGGCGATCCGCATGTGCGCCACATGGGGACGATCGGCGGTTCGATCGCCAATGACGACCCTGCTGCGGACTATCCTGCCGCGATGCTGGCGCTGAATGCCTTGATTATCACCAACAAGCGCGAGATCGCAGCCGACGATTTCTTCACCGGTCTTTTCGAGACAGCGCTCGACGAAGGCGAATTGATAACCGCGATTACCTTTGAGGCACCGGAGAAGGCAGGCTACGCCAAGTTTCCGAACCCGGCCTCCCGCTACGCCTTGACCGGTGTCTTCGTGGCGAAGGGATCCGGCGGTGTGCGGGTCGCCGTCACTGGAGCCGGTTCCAACGGTGTGTTTCGCCAGCACGCGATGGAGCAGGCATTGAGCGCCAACTGGTCGCCCGGCGCGATAGCAGGCGTCAATGTCGACTCGACAGGCTTGATGTCGGACCTGCACGCCAGCGCGGAATATCGCGCCAATCTCGTGAAGGTGATGGCGAAGCGTGCCGTTGCCGCGGCAGGCTAATATCTTGACGGGGACAGTTCCCGTGCCAGCGAATTTGCGCGATCTCCCGGCTAATGGGTGATCGCGCATTTTTTATCTGGAATGATTCAAAAAGATAGGCCATTTGCCGCAGTTGATGCTAAAGCGGTTGACGTGTGCGCGTTCGTTGGGAGATGAACGCTGCACGATACTGGAGCAGATGATGGATTTCGAAGCGTTTTTTAAAGGCGAACTGGACGGGCTCCACGATGAGGGCCGCTATCGCGTTTTTGCCGATCTCGAGCGTCACCGCGGCAATTTTCCGCGCGCCACGCGCCACACGCCCGAAGGCCCGAAAGACGTAACCGTCTGGTGCTCCAACGACTATCTCGGCATGGGCCAGAACTCCAAGGTGATCGAGGCGATGAAGAACGCCATAGATCACTGTGGCGCGGGTGCGGGAGGCACCCGGAATATCTCTGGAACCACCCATTACCACGTTCTGCTGGAGCGCGAGCTTGCCGATCTGCACGGCAAGGAATCGGCACTGATCTTCACGTCCGGCTATGTCTCCAACTGGGCGACTCTCGGCACGTTGGGCGCCAAGATTCCCGGCCTTATCATTTTCTCCGATGCGCTGAACCACGCCTCGATGATCGAAGGCATTCGCTATGCGAAGTGCGAGAAGGTCATCTGGAAGCACAACGACGTGGCCGATCTCGAAGCCAAGCTTGCGGCCGCCGATCCGAAGGCGCCGAAGCTGATTGCCTTTGAGTCCATTTATTCCATGGATGGCGATATCGCACCGATCAAGGAAATCTGCGAACTCGCTGACAAATACGGCGCAATGACCTATCTCGACGAAGTCCATGCCGTCGGCATGTATGGACCGCGCGGCGGCGGCATTGCCGAACGCGAAGGCCTGATGGACCGGCTGACGATCATCGAAGGCACGCTCGGCAAGGCCTTCGGCGTCATGGGCGGCTATATCGCGGCCTCGACGGCGCTTTGCGATTTCATCCGCTCGTTTGCGTCCGGCTTCATCTTCACGACGGCGCTGCCGCCGGCGCTTGCCGCCGGCGCGGTCGCCTCGATCCAGCATCTGAAGGTCAGCCAGTTCGAGCGCGCCCGGCACCAGGATCGCGTCCGCAAGCTGCGCTCGTTGCTCGATCAGCGGGGTATTCCGCATATGCCGAATCCCAGCCATATCGTGCCGGTGATGGTCGGGGATGCGGCGAAGTGCAAATGGATTTCGGACCTGCTGCTCGACAATTGCGGCGTCTACGTTCAGCCGATCAACTACCCGACGGTTCCGAAGAAGACCGAGCGGCTGCGCATTACGCCGACGCCACTGCACAGCGATGCCGACATCCTGCATCTCGTCGAGGCGCTGCATTCGCTTTGGTCGCGTTGCGCACTGGCTCGGCAGGTCGCCTGAATTTAGGGAATTGTTCCTTCAGCAGAGGAGCGCAGCGCGCCGCCGGGCTTCTCTGTCCGCTGCGAAAACCTCGTCCATGGCCGTTGCCGGCGGCAGATCGATCAATTGATCCATGACGGTTTCGGTTATTCTCGCCATCTCTAGGAAAGAGAGCCGCCCCGCGATAAATGCCTCGAGGGCCACTTCCTTGGCGCCGTTCAATACGGCGCCCTGAACCCCTCCGCGGATCATCGCGAGCCGTGCCAGGCGCAATGCCGGAAAACGGACTTCATCAGGCGCCTCGAAATCCAACCTCGCCAGTTTTGCAAAGTCGAGGCGCTCTACCGGCAGAGTGGGCCGAAGCGGATAGGAAAGCGCATAGCCGATTGCCGTGCGCATGTCCGGCGCCCCAAGCTGTGCCAGCACGGAGCCGTCGGTATAGCCGACCATGGAATGGATCACCGATTGGGGATGGACGATCACCTCGATCTGTTCAGGCGCCAGCCCGAACAGATGTCTTGCCTCGATCATCTCGAGCGCCTTGTTGAACATGGACGCGCTGTCGATCGAGATTTTCAGACCCATCGACCAGTTGGGGTGAGCGCGGGCGGTCTCGACCGTGACATTTGCCATCTCGTCGACCGAACAGTTGCGGAACGGCCCTCCCGAAGCGGTCAAGATGACCCGCTCAACGGAATGGCGCTGTTTTTCCTCGAGTACCTGGAAAATGGCGTTGTGTTCGCTGTCGACAGGCAACAGCTTGCCGCCACCAGCCCTCACGGCTTCGACGAACAGCGCCCCTGCGGAAACAAGGCATTCCTTATTTGCGAGCGCGATATCGGCGCCGCGCCTCGCAGCGGCGAGTGTTGGGACAAGCCCGGCCGTGCCGACGATTGCTGCCATGACCCAGTCGGCCTCGGCGTTAGCCGCCTCCATTAAGCCGGAGGTGCCTGCTGCCACCGCGACGCCGCTGCCTGAAAGTTCACGCTTCAGCGCCTCGTAGTGCCGCTCGCTGGCCGTCACAGCGAGTTTGGCGCCCACGGATCTTGCCTGCCTCGCCAGCAATTCAACATTGCCGTTGCCGGTAAGGGCAGTGATCTCGAAATTCTCCCGCCCGCCCAGATGATCGATGACATCGAGCGTATTTTGCCCGATTGAACCCGTCGAGCCGAAGATACTCAGGCGCCTTGGGGCGTTTTTGCCGGTCGTCATGCGGGTATGTGCCAGAAATTTCCCATTTGCCTCTTGGCTCTACAGGGCTTTGAAATGAGCGGCAAGTGTGCGGTGCAGCACTTTTCCGCCGAGAAGGGGTTTACATAGCGTCTCTCTGATGTGATCCTTGTAATGTTCGTGCATGGTTTTCCGCACGACGCCGCGGCTGTCCCTACGGCCGCTCAAGGCAACTGCGAGCGCCTCCGCGCTCTATGGCACACGGCATCTTTATGCCGGGCCGCTTCACAATTGAGAGGAACAAAAGGACGCGCAGAAAGCGCATCCGGTGGTTTTTTGCGCCCTTTTCGGTGCGATTGGATTTGATGATGAGGCTGAAAAGAACATTGTTCGCCGGTGCATGCCTTCTATGGGTTCTGCCCGCCAAGGCAGATAATCTGCTGATCTGGAGGCCAGTGCGGGTTTCGGAGCAGTCCTACAAGGCGACAATGGGTTTCCACCTTCCTTCTGAGTGGGAAACCAGCGCCGGCGCCGACTTGGCGCTGGCGTCGGAAGGCGGCGGTACCGTCCAGACTGACTCCGAGCAGGCGACGCTCTGGGGCAAGATCACCAAGGTTCGTGCTACGCCCGCAGGCCAGGCGGAGCAGGATGCAAGCGTCAGAATCGATACGTTGCGCGGCAGCGGTTCGCTCCTGCTCAGCCGCTCGCGCAGCTTTATCCTATCGGATTCGCTCGACCTTCAGACGAGCCGGTTTGTCAGCGTCGGTTTCGATGCTGTCGAAACGCGACAGGCTTCGGTAACAGCAAGTCAAGCCTTGAAGCTGATCGCTCCATCGACTGGTACGACGTTTTCTGCCGGCGGCAGCGTTGTGGATTTCGGCAAGGATTTTTCAAGTTCGCTCGGAGTGAGCCAGAACATTTTTCCAAACCTCAATCTCAGTGCGGGTATGACCGATCCGCTTTCTATAGATCGTTCGGCAACCGTCAACGTCAACTACCGGGTAAGCTGGTAGGCGTCTGCACCTATGGTCGTTTGAAACAAAGGTCGTCGTTTGGCGTTTCTTGGCAATTCAGGAGGAGGAACGACCATGGTTTTCAAGCAGGCTACATTCCACGGGAAACAGCCTGAAATCGAAGCGGAGCCCGTCAATCATGCGACACTTGAAAGGGCGGTCGCTGCCGCGCTCGCAACCGCGGGCGGTATCGATGCGTCGGATGTCGAAGTGACGGCGGAAGGCGACAATATCGTTCTCAGCGGGACGGTAGGCTCGGCCTACGAAATCGAACGTGCGACGGCTGTGGCACAATCGATTTCGGGAGTTCGCGCCGTCCGCAATCAGATCGTGCTGGGCTGAATGGTCCGAGAGGGCGGTTAACCATTAATTAAACATTAACGTTTCGTAATTGGACGGCTGCATGGGCAGGCCCGTAGCTTCCGAAGCTGCATTTAAGGCGTTTTCAGAACGAAGGTGTTGCCATGCATGAGATGGAGCAAATCAACCGCCGCACATGGAGTAGTCCGATTGCCCGCCGTGACTACCGGAAGAGTAGTGGCTATCTGAATGAGGGTGAGCGTGTCGTCTTGGATATCGCGCGCAGTCGCGGACAAGGTGGCCGGATTCTCGACATCGGCGTCGGCGGCGGCCGAACGGCTGGCCTGCTTGGCGATATAGCCAAGGAATACATCGGCATCGATTACACGCCGGAAATGGTGATTCTCGCGCGCTCAAACTGTCCGGGCATCCATTTCGAACATATGGACGCGCGGGATCTGTCGGCATTCACCAGCAGTAGCTTCGACGTTGTTGTCTTCAGCTACAATGGCATCGACTCGGTCGATGCGGAAGGTCGCAAGGCTATCCTTGTAGAGGTTTCGCGGGTCTTGAAACCGGCGGGCGCCTTCGTTTTTTCGACGTTCAATCGAAACTGGAACGGCTTTGGCGACCATCGCGCACGTTCATCCATCGCATGGTCCGGCGATCCGCTTCGCTTGAGCTTCCGGCTTTTCAAGCATGCGGTGGGACTGGTGCGCGAGCGCCGCTTCGCACCCTTGGAGCAGCGCGAGGGTGAGCATGCCATTCTCCTGCATCACGCCCATGACTTCGGAATCATGGTCTATGCGACCACGCCAGGGCAACTCCGCTCCCAACTTTCAGCGAGTGGCTTCGACAGCAACCCCATGCTCTTTTCGGTCGACGGCCAGCCCCTCGGCGGTGAAACGCTGCCGGACGAGGAGTATTTCCATGTGGTCGCTTATAAGCCGGCGCTCAGCTAATCAGCCGGCAAAGCGTTCGACGAGAAACGTTGATTGGTAGCCGGCGCCCGCAGAACGATCGGTCTTCTGGGTTGTAATGGGCCCGGATGACTGATGAGCAATAGCAAGCAGCGCGACGCTGATCGCGACATAGGCTGCAATCAGTATGGTCATCTTGATGCGCATGGCGAGACCTCCTGTTTCGCCTTCAACGCCGGCCTCATTTCAAAGTTCCAAGTATCGCACTCTATGGTGCGATCGCGATGCCGCTACGTGTGACAGGCTGGCGCAGCTCGTTCACTATTTGAGACGGATATTAAAACAGCCTGACCGGCTCTGCCTTCTAAAAGTCCGTTTGCAGTGAACACTGGATGAGCCGCTCGCAAAAAAGTGCGGACGCCACGATACGGAATCAGGAAGATAGTTCGGATCATTCTTCGATGACATACGTTTATATAGCGCCGGAGTTGTTCTTCGTTGGCCGGGCTCAATCGTATCTGGCCAAATTTAGAAGGAGACGATGATGAGAAAAATCATTGCGATGGTGGTCGCCACGGCAGCACTGGCCCAAGCCGGTTCAACAGTTGCATTCGCAGCCGATGCGATTCGCACGTATCAACCGCCGCCCCAGCAGTCGGATGTGCGTGGCGGGGTGAAGATCGGTTTGCTGACCTGCGATGTCGGTGGAGGCGTTGGATATGTCCTCGGTTCAGCGAAGGAAGCCGATTGCGTCTTTACGTCCAGCATCGATAACGAGTTTTCTGACCATTATAGTGGCGACATAAGAAAACTCGGCGTGGACCTCGGATTTACGACGCGCAGCCGTCTTATCTGGGCGGTCTTTGCGCCGACCGCCGGCTACCATCACGGATCGCTTGCCGGCCTTTATGTCGGCGCCGCGGCCGAAGCCACAATCGGTGCCGGTGTCGGGGCGAATGTGCTCGTCGGTGGTACGACTGGATCGATTCATCTCCAGCCTCTCAGCGTCACGGGTCAGTTCGGGCTCAACGTTGCTGCCGCCGGGGCGTCGATGACCCTCACGCCAACTTGATAAGCGGCCACACGCCCTCCGGCGGCTCCGGTCGGGCGTGTGGCTGAGTTAGGAGTTCGAACTATGAGCCAGACAGCAAAGCTATCCGCTAGAGCAACGTTCGCTCGCGGCATGCTTAAGTCGGCTTCTTGGTCTGATTTGCAGACATCGTTCCATCGGCGCGTGCGGCATCGTTCAAGTTTCGGAGCACGGGAATCAGCAGCAGCGGCATTAGAGGCCTTTTGCGGCCTCATGTCACGTCCTGAAATGTGCTGATATCGCATTAGCGCCTTGCAAAGTAGGATATTCTATAGTTAGTTTTGATTGGAGCCAAACGACCCGGGATGCACATTTTTGTGCCTTGCCATAGATGGCGGACAGGTGTCCAATCAATTCACGAAACGTGTTGATTCTCAACGAAATGTCGTTTTCCATTTATTGGTTCGGCAATTTCGAGCGCCTGCGGCATAAACCTTGAATGGAGGCCCCATGCTGAATGAATCCGTGTTCGATGCGTTTGCGCGTAGCTACGAAGCGCGTCGCGAAACTGAAATGTCCATTACAGATTACCTGGAGCTCTGCAAACAGGAGCCGCTCGCCTATGCGAACGCGACGGAGCGCCTGCTCGCTGCGATCGGCGAGCCGCAGATGCTGGACACCGCCAAGGATCCACGCCTCGGCCGGATCTTCATGAATAGAACTATTCGGACTTACCCCTCCTTCACCGGCTTTTACGGAATGGAAGAGACGATCGAGCGGATCGTTTCCTTCTTTACCCATGCCGCACAGGGGCTCGAAGAGCGCAAGCAGATCCTCTACCTGCTTGGTCCGGTCGGGGGCGGCAAGTCGTCCCTCGCCGAGCGGTTGAAGCAGCTGATGGAGGTCCATCCGATTTACCTGCTGAAGGCTGGTGACGAGATCAGCCCGGTTTTCGAAAATCCGCTCAGCCTCTTTGACCCTGTCGCAGTAGGCCCACTGCTTCTCGAAAAATATGGCATTCCGACGCGCCGGCTGACCGGTCTCATGAGTCCTTGGTGCGTGAAGCGACTGGACGAGTTCGGCGGCGACATCTCCCGTTTCCGCGTCGTCAGAATGCAGCCTTCGCGGCTGCGCCAGATCGCCATCGCCAAGACCGAGCCGGGCGATGAGAACAATCAGGACATTTCTTCCCTCGCCGGCAAGGTCGATATCCGCAAGCTGGAGAGCTATTCGCAGAATGATCCCGACGCCTACAGCTATTCCGGCGCGCTCAACCGCGCCAACCAAGGCCTTCTCGAATTCGTCGAGATGTTCAAGGCGCCGATCAAGATGCTGCATCCGCTGCTGACTGCGACGCAGGAGGGAAATTACATCGGTACCGAAAATATCGGCGCCATTCCGTTTTCGGGCATCGTGCTCGCGCATTCGAACGAGGCAGAATGGCAGACCTTCAAGGCGAACAAGAACAACGAGGCCTTCATCGACCGCATCTGCGTCATCAAGGTACCCTATTGCCTGCGGGTAGCCGAGGAGCAGAAGATCTACGAGAAGCTGATCGAAGGATCGGAACTCGCAGATGCTCCTTGCGCGCCGGGAACGCTTGAAATGCTCGCACGCTTCTCTGTGCTTTCGCGCTTGCGCAAGCACGAGAATTCGACATTCTTTTCCAAGATGCGCGCCTATGACGGCGAAAGCCTCAAGGAAACCGATCCGCGAGCCCGTAGTGTTCAAGAATACAGGGATGCGGCAGGTGTCGATGAGGGAATGGACGGAATATCGACACGTTTCTCCTTCAAAGTGCTTGCTTCGACCTTCAATCATCACACGAGCGAGGTCGGAGCGGATCCGGTTCACCTGATGTACGTTCTGGAGCAGGCTATCCGCCGCGAGCAGTTTCACGACGAAACCGAGAAACGCTACATAGAGTTCATCAAGGCCGATCTTGCGCCGCGGTATGCGGAGTTCATCGGCAACGAAATTCAGAAAGCCTATCTGGAATCCTATGCGGATTACGGTCAGAATCTTTTTGACCGCTACGTGGACTACGCCGATGCCTGGATCGAGGACGTGGATTTCAAGGATCCGGACACCGGTCAGCTGCTCGACCGGGAACTCCTTAATCAGGAGCTGACGAAGATTGAAAAGCCGGCGGGTATCGCCAACCCGAAGGATTTTCGCAACGAGATCGTCAAGTTCTGCCTGAGATCGCGGGCAAACAACAACGGGAAAAACCCGTCTTGGACGAGCTATGAAAAGATCAGGGAAGTGATCGAGAAGCGCATGTTCTCGCAGGTCGAGGACCTGTTGCCGGTCATTTCCTTCGGCACCAAGAAGGACGGTGATACCGAGAAGAAGCACAGTGAATTCGTTTCTCGCATGACCGCGCGCGGGTACACCGAACGACAGGTTCGGCGCCTCGTGGAATGGTACATGCGCGTTAAGCAGGCAAGTTAATGCTCAGCGGGAGCCATCATGCACATTGTCGACCGCCGGCTGAATCCGCGCGGTAAAAGCTTAGAAAATCGTCAACGGTTTCTTCGGCGCGCGAAAAGCGCCGTGCAGCTGGCGGTAAAGCGTTCTCTTCAAAGCCGTAATATTCGAGATGTGCTCGACGGTGGTGAGGTCAGCCTGCCGATTGACGGCTTGGGAGAGCCGAGCTTCCGCAGGGGTGAAGGCGGAATCAGCGATCAAATTCTGCCGGGAAACCGGGCCTTCGTCGAAGGCGACATCATTCCAAGGCCACCTGGAAGGAGCGGCGGAAGACCGAAAGAAGCGGGCGAGGGCGACGGTGAGGACAGTTTCCGCTTCGTCCTGACACGCGAAGAATTTCTCGACGTCTTTCTCGATGATCTGGAACTGCCCGATCTAGCAAAACGGCGGCTGACCGAAACCGAAGAGGAAAGTCCTGTTCGGGCCGGCTACTCCGTTTCCGGATCGCCTGCCAATATCGCTGTCGGGCGTACAACGCGGCTGGCGATGATGCGGCGCATTGCACTTCGTCGCCCGCGCATCGCAGAAATCGAGGCGCTGCGGCGCCAGATCGAAGGATGCGAGGATGATGAAAAGCGTCTGGCGCTCGAGGCTGAGCTCAAGTCGCTGACGGAAAAAAGCCGGCGCATTCCTTATATCGATCCACTTGATGTGCGCTATCGCCGCTTCGAGAGCGAACCGAAGCCGGTAGCAAAGGCCGTCATGTTCTGCCTGATGGATGTCTCCGCCTCGATGTCTGAGCATATGAAGGACCTGGCGAAGCGGTTCTATCTTCTCCTCTATCTCTTCCTCTCGCAGCGCTACAAGAAGGTGGAGATTGTCTTCATCCGTCACACGGACAGAGCCGAAGAGGTCGATGAGGAAACCTTCTTCTATGGCCCGGCGACCGGTGGCACGCTTGTCTCCAGCGCGCTTGCGGCCATGCGCGCGATCGTGGCGGCGCGCTTCGACCCGGCCGAGTGGAACATCTATGCCGCCCAGGCTTCGGATGGCGACAATTCCTATTCGGATGGGACAAGGACGGGACAGCTGCTGCGCCATGAGATTCTGCCGCTGTGCCAGTATTTCGCCTATATAGAGGTCGGCGACGAAGACAGCGATTCCTCGGTGTCACGCTCACCGCTGTGGATGCTCTACGAAGAGATACGGTCCGAGCTTCTGCCGTTGTCGATGCGCAAGGTATGTCGTCGAAACGAAATATTCCCGGTCTTCCACGAACTCTTCCAGAAACGTGACGGACAGAAGGTGGCGCCATGACGACAACAGCGATGTCCAAGGAGCGATTGCTGTTTCACGGTGCTGACTGGGATTTTACGACGCTGCAGCGAATCTACGACGCGTGCGAGGACATCGCGCTCGGCGAACTCGGCCTCGACGTTTATCCCAATCAGGTCGAGGTCATCACCTCGGAGCAGATGCTCGACGCCTATTCGTCTGCCGGCATGCCGCTGTTTTACCGGCACTGGTCTTTCGGCAAGCATTTCGCTCACCATGAAGCTTTTTATCGCCGCGGCATGCGCGACCTTGCCTACGAGATCGTCATCAACAGCTCGCCCTGCATCTCCTATCTGATGGAGGAAAACTCGGCGACGATGCAGACATTGGTGATTGCGCACGCCGCCTTCGGGCACAATCATTTTTTCAAGAACAATTATCTCTTCAAGTTGTGGACGGACGCCGAGGGAATTCTCGACTACCTCGATTTCGCCAAGGGCTACATCGCTCACTGCGAGGAACGCTATGGCGAGGTTGCCGTGGAGCGCACGCTCGACGCCGCGCACGCACTCATGTCGCATGGCGTGCATCGGTACGCCGGCAAAATGAAGCTCGACCTCCGTGAGGAGGAACGGCGGCAGCAGGAACGTCGCGCCCATGAAGAGCAGATCTTCAATGATCTTTGGCGTACCGTGCCCGTCAGCAAGACGCGCGCGGCAGCCGATGCCGGCCTGGAGAAGCGTCGCGCCGCTCTTGGTCTTCCGCAGGACAATATCCTCTACTTCCTTGAGAAATCGGCGCCTCGACTGCAGCCATGGCAGCGCGAGATTCTGCGCATCGTCCGCCATGTCGCGCAATATTTCCATCCGCAGCGGCAGACCAAGGTGATGAACGAGGGGACGGCGACCTACGTCCACTACCGGATCATGAACAGGCTTCACGAACGTGGCCAGATCAGCGACGGAAACTACCTCGAGTTTCTGAAGTCGCATGCCAATGTGGTGTTCCAGCCGAACTACGACGACCGCCGTTTCTCCGGCTTCAATCCCTATGCCTTAGGCTTTGCGATGATGCAGGATATTGAGCGGATCGTGGCAACGCCGACCGAAGAGGACAAGGCGTGGTTTCCGGACATCGCCGGGCGGGGTGACGCCATGTCCGTGCTCCGCGAGATCTGGGCCGATTACCGGGACGAGAGTTTCATCAACCAGTATCTCAGCCCGAACCTGATCCGCCAACTACGCCTTTTTCATCTTTACGACGACCCGGAACAAAAAGAGGGAATCCTGGTCTCGGCGATTCACGACGAGCGCGGCTACCGGCGTATCCGCCGCCAGCTTTCCCGGGAATATGACATCGGGTGGATTGATCCGGGCATAGACATCGTTGATGTCGATCTCGCTGGCGACCGCCGCCTCCTTTTGCACCATAATGTAGCGAATGGCTGGCTCCTTCAGGAGACCGAAACCAAGCAGGTGCTCCAGCATCTGGCCGACCTTTGGGGCTACGACGTCTTGCTTCAGGAAATCAGTAGTTCCGGCAAGGTGGCGAAGGAACACGCGACGAGCCCGCGCAAGCCGCTGCAATAGCGACCTCTCCGCATCCGGCATTTATCCGGAGGAACAGTGGTGATCCCGACGCGATTCGAACGCGTGACCCTCAGATTAGGAATCTGATGCTCTTTTTGGGGCATACCAGTCCATACCATTCGGAGCCCTATTAAGACTCATCCGCCGACTAGGCGGATTCCGTTTAGGTATACGAGCCGTTCGGACCAGCGACCCAACGTCTGGCGGTCCGTTCGGCCCGTATACAAAACAGAAGCCGGGCCCACAGGCCCGTCATTATCGTCTCGCTTGCGAGACGCCTCGGCTTTAGCTTGGTCACTGTGAGCGCAACCGCAGCATAACCGAACGGAAACACGTAGAGAGTTGTCCTGTTGCGGTAGCCGCAGGTGCTTGAGAAAGGGCTACGTTGGTTGGACTACGAAATGACGGGTAGGCCTAGCATTAGACAGGGCCCGCACGTTCGGATTTCGTCCAACGGACACCGACGCCATAGAAGCGCTTTGTGGCCGCGTCGCTCCATCCGAGGAACTCGACATGGTTCCGTTCGTAGTACTCCTGCATAGCCTCCGATGCGGCGTCCCAATGGTCACCACGCTCTAAAGCTTTCACGGTCGCCACGTGCAGACCTGTTTCGTCGGCAATGAGATTCTGCGTCTTGTTCAAGAGAGCTCTTGCAGCCCGAAAAGATATCCCGAGGTCTTCAGCTCGATACAGCGAGCGGTCTTTTGCGGACGTATCTGGAGAGCCGGGCGCACGCCATCTTGCGCCAGCACCCACAACCTCGCCCCCGATCGTTGCTTCCCCAAGAAATTCAAGGCCTTGCGCAACGTAGAAGTCGACCAAAACCAGATTAAGGTTGAACATGGATTCCGAGGTTTCGGCAGTCGATATGTACCGCCTCGTGACGCCAGCACGATCGGCGGCTTCTTGTTGCGAAAACGCCGTTAATGCACGCGCGACCCGGAGCGCTTCCGGTGGAGCAGGTAACCTCATTCTCCCGAGAAGCCGGTCGGGAGAAAAATTGTCAACATTTACCGTTTGGGGTCTTTTATTATCCAGAAGGGAGTCTATAAGAGTACCGTTAGGATAAAAAAACATCCAAAGAATGGAGGCGCAAGTTGGTGCTGAGTGATTCGGACCTGCCCGAGGCAGATGGCGGAAGAAATCGGTGGCTTGTGCGGCAGCGTCGGAGCCTGGCTAACGACCCGGAATTGGGCCGCACTCAGCGTTGCCGGGGTCCAACTCCCTTATAGCTTCCACGTCAGCCAGCCGTAGCAAACAAACTAGGATATCTCATGCCGAACCACGCTTCAGGCAAGCGATCCCGCGTGCCTTGGAACCAAACTACTCGGAGTGTGACGCTACCCGTGTTCATGGCGTATTGCTCGATCGCGGCCGCGCTTCGCCCGTGGAACCACATAGAGCGCAAAACGATCATCACGCTGGTGTTCACCGAAGACTACTATAGGCCCGTCTACTCCCATGCGGCGCAGGTTTTCGGCCGCCAAATATGGAAGGGGTTGGACTACGACACCTTCGTTTATGAGTGGTCAGACAAAGCCTTCCGCGATCAGGCGCTCGCCGAGAAAAACCAAGCTGGGATTTTCCTGTCACCGCCGAAGTATCGGTTGACTGACGACGAGGCGCTTTTCTCGGACGCCGTGATCGAGGTCGGTCCACGCTCCAGAAGGCATGCAAAGGCGGCACTCGTTCGGGCAGGGCTTCCAGTCGATGAGAAGCTTGTCGATCTGCTGGTGTTCGAGTCTTGGGAACGTCTATACTCGGCCTTCCAGGACAGGCGCGGTCCCCTCCAGGCATTGGAGAGGCTTCGACGTCAACAAATTTCCAAAGCAAGCCAGAACGAACCAAAGCCGCAGACCACGGAGCCGAGCGCACCGACACTCGAGGACATGCATGGATTCGGGCCGGCACAAGAGTGGGGGTACAACCTCGCGAAGGACCTGGCAGACTACAAGGAGGGCCTGATCCGGTGGAAAGACGTCGACGCCGGAGTCTTGCTTTCCGGACCGCCCGGGATCGGGAAAACGATGTTCGCGACCGCCTTGGCCAACACGTGCCAGGTGTCGGTCATCCACGGGTCCGTTTCTCGATGGCAGGAGGCGGGACACGCCGATGACCATCTGAAAGCCATGCGCGCTTCATTTGCGAAAGCAGAACAGGAAGCACCGGCGATACTCTTCATCGACGAGATAGACACATTTGGCCGTAGATCGCATTCCGATCACAACTCATCTTACCTTCGGCTCGTGATAACGGCCCTGCTTGAGCTTCTCGACGGTTTCGTCCGCCGGCAGGGCGTGGTCGTCGTCGCTGCCTGCAACCACCCCCATCTGGTCGATGCTGCCATTCTGCGAGCTGGAAGGCTTGATCGCCATCTGGCGATCAAGCTGCCCGATGGCGCTTCGCGTCTTGGCATTCTGAAATATCATTGCGGCGTTGTCCTTTCTCGCCCGGACGCCGAAATGTTTGTGCTTGCCACAGAGGGGTTTTCAGGTGCCGATGTCGAGCAACTTGTGAGGGGGGCGAGGCGGGCGGCTCGGCGCGAAGGAGCGGACATAAACGCCGTCCACGTCATCGATCAGCTCCCACCTCTGGAAAAGCTTTCGGAGGACTATCTCATGACGCTTGCCGTCCATGAAGCGGGGCACGCAGTCGTAGGTTTTGAAATCGGTCGTGAGATTTCGGGCATCACCATTTCAAAGTTCCGAACGCCCGGGCCTTCCCTCGAACTCGGTAGGGTAGACTATGTACAGCCGGGAACGCGAACCAGGACCAAAACAACATATCTCGATTCAATCGCGCTCTCTCTCGGCGGTATTGCTGCCGAGACGGAAGTCTTTGGCGCGTTCGCTGATGGTGCGGCGGGGTCAAGTGATGCCGATCTGAACAGGGCCACGGAGATCGCGACCGTGCTCGAAGGTGTGACGGGCATGGGCCACACGCTCATGTCTGAGACGCTGGAGCTGGAGAAACTCCGGACGATGCGGCTGTACAACACAGACCTGCGGGGGCATGTCCACCAGCTACTCGAGAACGAGTTTGCGAGAACGAGGTCCATCATTCAAAGGCAACGTCCCGCCTTGGATGCGCTTGCGGAACGCTTGATGGAAACGCCCTCGATGACGGGCGACGAGGTCGTCCAAGTCTTGAAAGCCAATCGGCGGTCCGTGGTCAGCCTTGCAAAGCCGCCGCGCAGGACGGGCACGTGATGGTAAAACGAACACGAAAGTCCGGAACACGAAAACCAACTGGAAGGGCCTCACCGGGATCGCTGGGAGAGGCGCTTGACCAGGTCGGCTTTCAGCCCCTTGGCAGACGAGTAATCGTCCGTCGATGCGAGATTCCGCGAACTCCACCCGCGTCGCATTGGGTTGGTTCCGTCGTCGACTTCCTGAAATTCTCCGTGCCGACGGTCGAGGGAGGCGGTTGGGAGCACCATTACATCAGCGCATACGAAGCGGGTTGCGCTGGACTGGTCGCCCTTGGCGCTGCCAAAGCCACCACGGGCGGTGCGACGCCGGTGATGGACCCCGAGCTGCCCTCAATTCTTCCACGGTGGGACGACATCGCCACTGTCGTAGTTTCGCTGGCAGCGCAGAGCGGCCTGTTGGAGTATCGACCCTTCGCGGGTACAGGCGAGCAATCCAAGTCAATAGGGGCTTTGCGTTCAAACATAGGGGAGGCCAACGGAAGTGGTCCGGCATACCTCGCATCTGAGGTGTTTCCGGTGTTCTTGAGCCTTGGTTTAGTCCTCGACGGACGATGGACGGATATCGCTGAGACGATCCTTTGGCGCGACTCTCCCACGGCATGGGGAACCGATTTCACGACCGATCGTCGTTTTGTCGCTGCCTGCGAGGAGGCTTTGGCCGGCTTGCCCGACGACATCGCCACGACGATCAACAGATTGGCGAAGTTGGTGTCCGAAGACAACGTCAATGAATTGCTGGAATTTGCCGAGAATCATACATCAGAACGGAAGACTAGCGGTGACGCCTGGAAGTCGCTTCAGTTTTGGGCTCGCCAGGGATTGGATGGGGTCTTCCATCGGCGGTGGCGTTTGAGCGACGGATGGCTCTCGGACGACGAGTCGAAGCGAGCGCTCTTCATTCAGCACGACCCGGTCGCATTAGACATGCGACGTGAATTCATGTCCCGATACATGCCCGAATTGCCATTCCTCGCGGAGTAATTTGTGCTGAACGCGGGACATCGATGGAGAACTTAATGGCTGACCATCAGCACGATGCAACTGGGAAGTCGACACCAAGCAGGATGGAGCCTGCTAAGGCAAAACGGAGATGACGTCGTGAAAATCTGGCTCTTGTCCGACTTGCACCTCGAATTCGGGATCGCGTTTGAATACTCTCCGCCGGCTGACGCGGATGTCCTTGTCTGCGCAGGCGACGTGGCTACAAAAGGCATCTTGCCAAGCATAGCATGGCTTACGAACAACATCGCTCGCAACATTCCAACGGTGTTCGTTGCTGGAAACCATGAGCTTTACGGCGCTTCCCTCGACGAAAGTCTCCGTGCCGGCATCGCGGCCGACTATCCCGGTTTCCATTTTCTGGAGAACGGTGTCGTGGAAATCGACGGGGTGACGTTCCTGGGCGGTACCTCGTGGACCGATTTTCGATTGTTCGGTCGAAATGCGGCGGTTGCGATGGCGGATGCCCAAAAAGGAATGAACGACTACAAGCGTATCAAATTCTCTAAGGTGCCGTTTCGGAAATTCCGGCCAATCCACGGTCTCGTGAAACACCACGAGACCAGAGCCTTTCTCGCTACTGAATTGGATAAGCGGCGGGGCCAGAAGACTGTGGTGGTCACCCACCATGCACCGTCCCCTCGATCGGTTTTGCCGGAATTTAAAGACGATCCTTTGGCGGGATGTTACGCGTCCGATCTGGAAGAGCTGATCTATGATATGGAGCCGACAGTTTGGGTTCATGGCCATGTCCACCATCGATGCGACTATAGGATCGGCGCAACGCGAGTGATCGCAAATCCCCGCGGTTATCCAGGCGAACGTACCGGGTTCGATCCGGTTTTCACGATCGAAATTCCCACAAACCACGTCTCAAACGAGGAGCTCTCCGCGTCGGCGCTCGCCATTCTCGACCGCGCGGCCGATAGTGATCCTGATCCAGACGACGAACTTCCAGACGGCACACCGAAGCCATGACTGGGATCGAACCAGTGAGCGCCACCAACTTAGAGCGCTTTCCACCTCGGCCTGGGAAAGCAGGCAGTCTGTCCTAAA
This sequence comes from Rhizobium sp. SVR5-9E, assembly GCF_056755095.1. Classification (NCBI taxonomy): domain Bacteria; kingdom Pseudomonadati; phylum Pseudomonadota; class Alphaproteobacteria; order Hyphomicrobiales; family Rhizobiaceae; genus Rhizobium; species Rhizobium sp. SVR5-9E. The sequence continues at coordinate 56,769 of NZ_JBNDHS010000034.1, forward strand.
ATGACAGCGCGGGACGACGGCGAGAGCGTTGGTCTTTTCGAGCGATTGACAGACCATGATGGGGCCAATGACCGGTCCGCACGGCGAATTACGGCAGCCCTCCTCGAATCTGGCATCGTCCGCGCTGAAACTCCCGCGCTACTCTCCGACCGGCATTTCCGGTCGTGACGACAAGGCGGCTTTTGCCCGGGCTCTTGCCGGAAGACCTTGTGGGGGTCGGCTTTCTCACGCCTTGGTCGGCCTATCGGCTATCGGTGGAGAGGGGCTGAAAGGCGACATAAGTTGGCGGGCCGATGAAATCGTCAGGGCAACAGGCAGGCCGGACGGGCATATGCCCCTGGACCACCAAACAGATTATCGCTCGCTAGTCGAACCAGCCCACTACATTCACGCGCGTGGTGTGCGAGCAGGTTGAAGATGTCCTCGTCCGCATCGAGCGAGATGGATGACGATATAAAGCTGGTAAGACTGACACAGCGCATCTGGAAGTCCTTGGCAGCCTTGAGGACGCGAAATGCGTCGTCGATCACCTGTTCATCGCGACCCCAAATCTCGAGGAGCAACCGTTCGAAAAGTTTGGCCGCCACGCCTTCTTCGCCTAGAAGATACCAAAGATATGCAACGCTGGCCTTGTCCGGTTGTCGACCGCATGCTTCGATCCGCGCGACTAGGCCGGCCACCGGAGGCTGGTTCATGGTGCTCATCTCCACCTTCGAGTTTCCGACCGGCCGCTCATAGCGATTTAAAAACCTCAAAAACGTCTTTGGGCACGATTGTGTAGTTCGGCCGGGCAAGGGGGCTGAGTTTGAGGCCAAGTTCCGTGACACGCAGGTATGAATCGTCGCGTGAAAGGTCTTTTACCCAAGCGCGGACAGGGCGCATGTCCACGAAACTTGCGCCCGATGGCGCAGAAGCCCCGTCATCCATTGGATCGGATACTTTGCGGAACCGAGATGGGTCGCTCGAAGGCGTGACGATGGGGTCGGCGCTGGACATTTGAGACCGCAGATCGCAGTTCTCGATATAGAGAACCCGTATGACGTCTTCGAGTGACTGTATTTCTGCGTCGATCTCGATACCCCTCGACTTGCGCTTCCGCGGGTTCGCAAGACGATCCGATACCAGCAGGGCGACGAGCTTGGCGTGTGCCTCGGTCCAGATTGCCGTCATGTTGCGATAGGAGTTTCTGATGGTCTGCACCGCCATCATCGGAAGTCCTCCGATCGCCGCAAATCTAACCAATCCTTCAGCGTCCGGCCGGATCGGTTGATCCTTGTCGGCCAGCAATGCTTTGGAAATGTCGTGAATCCGTGTGTAGTTCTCGACCGACTTCTTATGCCTGGTGTTGAACTTGCGCGCCGCGATAATCTGGAGCGACGCCTTCTCTGCTTCCTCAAGGATGAACTTACGGGGATCAACGGCGGATTTAGTGTTGTTGACCGTCATACTTCGACCCCTTCGTCTACCAGGTGCGTGAC